>JBFJTQ010000363.1:0-4351 GCA_041625275.1 Binatia bacterium
GCTCCTTCCGGGAACAGTCCTGCCGCTGCATGTTTTCGAGCCGCGCTATCGGAACTTGGTTGAGGACGCCCTAGATGGCATGCGCGTCTTCGGCATGATTCAGCCGGTCGTTCCGCAGCAGGATAACCGGCCACCGCCGGGAGCGGCAAGCGAAAAACCAGCGCTGTACAAAGTGGGTTGTGCGGGACATGTCGAGCGTTGGGAAAGGCTGCCGGACGGCCGCTTTTTCCTGCAACTGCGCGGCATCAATCGTTTTCGCTTTAATGAAGAGCTGCCCCTGCTGCGAGGATATCGCCGCGTCAAAGCCCTGTACGAGGGATTCCCCGACGCAACAGCACATGAAGGCTGGCAATGCGAACGGCAAGCGATTCTTCAAGCCCTGGCCCGGTACGGGCAAGCTCATGGGATGGATGTAAAACCAGCGCAAGGGGACCGCTTCACGGATCTTGAGCTGGTTAACCTGCTAGGAGTTTCTTTGCCGTTTCACCCAGCCGAAAAACAAGCGTTGCTGGAAGCGCTGACGCTTAAGGATCGCGAAACGGTTTTGATCAACCTCCTACGACTCGATACCTGGCCTGACGATTCCGATGACGAGTCTGATACGGATGGGTTATCGCGCACGGTCAATTGAAGAGTGTTTTTGGCCCTGAACGTCAGTCGGTCTTATGAATCTAGAATCGTTGTTCCACGCTTTCTCGGTTTGCGCCAAGAATCATCGTCCCCCGGACCGTGACTTTGCCGGAATTCTCATCTGATCTCAGTCGCTGCAAACTCTTGAATCTGACATTGTGAAATGATCGGGCACTTCGCGGTAATGCAAAGAATGTGGGCATGGGAAAGAGACCTCCGGTTTATTGCAGGTTCTGATGTTGAATACGAGGTCTGATTCGCGGCATGTAACCCTGATGTGATCTCACACCGTGGCCCTCCTTGATCTCATCGACGCTGTAAACGTATTCGGATACTTCGCCGCCTTCTGGCTTTTTTTTCAAAGCTGAATACAGGCGCCGTTCTCTCACCGCATGGTCGGAGGCAAACTCGGGTCGCCGGTTTTTGCTAAGCATTGAAGCATTGGTGTCAATCATCTGTGGAGTGGGGCCGGTCGCCATTGCTTGGTGGTTCCTGGTTCGGTAAGCGCGCGGTTTCCGAAATTGAACGTAAGCGAATCCCCAACTTTGCGTGCCAGACGCAAAATAGCTATCGGGCATCAGCAATCGGCGTTCGGGTAAGGGGTATCACTGTTTAGAGCTGATAGCTGACCGCTGATAGCTCATGGGAAAAAGTGTCAAGCTCGAAAAAACGGCATTCAATCGGCACGGTACTGTGCTTTCACGACTCCAGGCTTTGTTGTTAGCTCACCCGAAAGTTTCATCTCGCTTCACACAGGTCTTATCTTGAACTGCAGCATTTGCGATAAACACACACGACAGCGACAACTTGGAATCGCTGCCGATGAGTCGTTTTTCCCCTTGCCGTGGCTTGCGGCGGCGTGCTTCATCAAGTCTTCTGCTGGAGGCCGCAAAGCACCTTCTGCGCCGTGATAGGCAGCTCGCGTATGCGGACCCCGGTGGCGTCATAGACTGCATTGGCGATGGCAGGCGCGACCGGCACAAGAGGGGGCTCTCCAAGGGCTTTGGCGCCGTAGGGGCCGAATGGGTCCGGGTGCTCGATCAGCACCGGCTCAATCGGCGGAACGTCCACCAGGTTGGGTATCTTGAAGGAATCCAGATTCAGTGTCAGGGGTGTGCCCGTGCCGGGGTCCAGAGGAATGTCCTCCATGAGGGCATAGCCAAGCCCCTGAACAACGCCGCCGATGATTTGGCTCCTCGCCGCTTCGGGATGAATGATGCGTCCCGAGTCGTGCACGGCTATGTAGCGCAAAACACGCACGGAGCCGGTCTCCGGATCGACTTCCACCTCGGTAAAATGAGCGGCGAAGGAGTTAATGATATGTGTCTTGCTGCCGGCGCGCAGCTTGGCTTCTCCGATGATCATCCGGTCTTTGTGGCGGCGGATGACGTGGCCAAGGGGGATGCGGATTTCGGGTGTATCGACGAGTGAGACAAAGCCGTCCCGCAGTTGGATCTGGCCTTGCTCGACCTCGAGCATTTTTTCCGCCGTTTCGAGTATCTGACGCTTGGCATCCTCTGCGGCCTGGAGCGCTGCCAGACCGGAGGTAAAGGTCGTCGTGCTGCCGGAAGTGCTGTGAGCGAAGGGTGTCGTCGCCGTGTCCGCGAAGGTTGCCCGCACCCTGTCGAAGCTCAATCCGAGCGCCTCCGCCACAATTTGGCGCAGGATGGTCCAGGCTCCCTGGCCGATCTCGGCGATGCTCATAAACAGCTCAGGGCTAGCGTCGTCCGTCATTTTCACAACGGCGGAAGATTGCGACTGGCCGGTCTTGTAGATGCAGCAGGCAACGCCCATGCCGCGGTATTTGCCGCCAACGAGAAGCTTTCGCGATCCGCCGGGGCGCGGCTTCCAGCCGATGCGGCGCGCGCCTTCTTCCAGGCACTCAGCCAAATAATTGCTCGAAAAAGGAATGCCGCCCTCGATCGGTTGCGCGGGCACCAAAGCGTCAAGCGGTGTGGAGCGACGGCCATGCTGGCCCTCGGGGCGGACGTGATTGCGGCGGCGAAATTCCAGCGGATCCATGTGCAGTTTTTCCGCCGCCTCATCCGCAAGGCACTCCAGCGCAAAGTGGGCCTGGGGCGCGCCCAACCCGCGATACGAGCCGGCGACCGGACTGTTGGTGAAGGCCACTTTGCCGACGAATCGAGCGTTTGGGCAGGTGTACAGATAAGTCAGGCCATGGCCGAGGCGCTCGGCGACGCCGAAGCCTGGAGAATACGGGCCAGTATTTAGCGCACTGGTGGCGTCGATGGCGGTAATCGAGCCATCGCGTTTGAGACCCATGCAGATCTTCGTCGCGGTGGCATGGCGCCATTTGCCGAAGCCCAGCTCCTCCTCGCGGGTATAACCCATGCGTACAGGCTTGTCCGCCTTACGCGCGAGCAAGGCCGTGATCGCCGCCAGGCGCGTCTCGTCCTTGGCGCCGAAGCCGCCGCCGAGGTAGGGCCCGATGACGCGAACCTGATCCGGCGGGAGACCGAACACTCTGGCAAGTTTGTCCCGATCGCCGTAAACGTTGCGGCTGGCCTTGAACACAGTGAGCGCGTTGCCCTCCCAGGTGGCCATGCTGTAGCGCGGCTCGAGGGCAAGCGGGCTGGTGGACTGGGTGCGATAAGTTTGTTCGACGACAATGTCCGCCTCCGCCATCCCCTGGGCGACGTCGCCGCGCAGCAGCAGGATCGGTTCCTTCCCCGCCAGATTGCTGCCGCCGCGTACGGACGGAGCATCCGGCTTAAGGGCTTTTTCCGCGTCCAGCACAAAGGGTAAGGAACGATACTCGATTTCGATCAAGCGCAGCGCCTCGTCGGCGGTTTCGTCGCTGTCAGCCGCCACCGCGGCAACCTCATCGCCCACATGGCGCAAGATCCGATTGAGCGTGTAGACCGCAGCTATTTCTCCGTCGGGTACCGCCCCGCCCGCTTCGAAAGGAGTATCCGGAGAGTCGTGGTAGGTGATGACCGCACGCACGCCCGGCAGCGCCTCGGCCTTGGCTGTGTCGATGCGTATGATCTCGGCGTGAGCGTGTGGGCTGCGCAGTGTTTTGCCGTGCAGGACACCCTCCGGCGGGAGCCGGTCGGCGGAGAATTCGGCGCTGCCCGTTACTTTCTCGTGGCCGTCCGTGCGGGTGACGGGTTGACCGACGAATTTCAGTTGTATGGTCGGAGAAGGGGATGATGTTGCCATGCTTAAAACAATCGTCAGGGTGCGTCGAAGTTCAACGACTGGATACCAGAGCCAGCCTTCAACGACAAGAGGAAAATGCGGTGACAAAGGAAAGAATAGACGAGGAGGAAATTCTGTGCCAAAATCCGCGGGAGATCATTGGTTTGTCGCCAGACGTGGTGAAGTCTGGGCTCAGGGCCGGCGGGCCTGTTTCGAACGGATGGGAGACTGTCAGGGCTCAGAGGTTGTCCGAATCAAGTTGGACAGGGTCGAAGAACGAACGAGCGCTTTTTGCACGGGCCGGTGGGCGAGGCAAGGATACGGTGGAACGAACTCAAGTCATCATTGTGCGTCATGGGGAGACGCTGTGGAACCTCCAGGGAATACGGCAGGGGCATCTGGACAGCCCGCTGACGGAGAGCGGCATTGTCCAAGCCCGGGCATTAGGGGAAAGACTTCAGCGCGAAAGATTCAGCGCGCTCTACAGCAGCGACCTTGGCCGCGCAGTGCAAACCGCGGAGATGATTTCGGCATTGACCGGTCACGAGATTCGCACAGA
>JBFJTQ010000364.1:0-4329 GCA_041625275.1 Binatia bacterium
ATGCTTAGCCCGTCGGGCTTCGCGGCTTTGCCGATGTGATTGGCCGAGATCATGCTTCCGGCTCCAGGCATGTTCTCCACGACGACTGTGGGGTGGCCGGGAATATATTTGCCCATATGGCGAGCGATGGTCCGTGCGTAAGCGTCATAACCGCCGCCAGCCGAAAACCCCACCACGATTCTAACCGTCTTTCCCTCATAAAAGGGCTCTTGAGCGATAGCGTGATGAATGTCAGTGCTCACCCATGCGCCAACTGCCAAGACTAAAAGCAAGTTCGGTATTTTCTTCACAATAAAGGCCTCCTTCCCCAAGGTCTCTGCGAGAGAGCACTACAGTAAAGCCACGTCGTTTGTCAATTGGATTTGATGGCGGTCGATGGGTCAAGGACCCAAATCTGGTTTTCACTTGAAGCCTGGCGAGAACATCAGCCTCGGTCTGATGAGCGAGTTCTCGGGTCGCGTGGATGCCGTAAGAGCAAGCATTCAAATCATGGGATTGCGAAACCGCAAAGTCGCGCAACTTAGACCGGAAGATTTAGTCGATGTCTCCGTCCTACAGCGGCTGGAACAGTCGGGGTTTGTACGCTAGAAGCGCGGGCATCTAAATCCGTAATATCTGACAGTGCAGTAACTTGCTGTTTCTGTTCGACTCGACGGAAAGCGAATGCTTGACAAGACGGGGCGAAACGATATCAGATGCGCCATGTAGTCGCAGTTGTCCCACGCACGGATGGCGACTTCGGATCTCCTGTGCGTCCCCGCCGTCATCGGTGTGGAAGCGCATCAGACCTTGAGGATAGAAACGATCCGTGAATGAGCGGCCGAATAGGCTAGCACGCCAGATCTACAGGACGTTGGAAGAGGCCGCGGCGAAATTATCCTTACGTGTTGGGGAATCCCGGCTATGACGCTACCGATGGACGAGAAAGTCTTGTTATTAAATAACGCCGATGTGGAAGGTCTGCTGGCTATGCGCGAGGTTATGCGCGCTCTGGATGAGGCCTATCTTGAGCTCGATAAAGGCATGACGGCTAATCGTCCGCGAACCTTTACGTTTTCCTCCACGGACTCTGGCCGTTTCGTTGCCAACACTCATGAGGGGATCATTCGAAATAAAAAGGTTTATGACATCCGAATTGTCACTCATAGCCGCCCCGACCCTGCTCGCGATCCTGCGCAGGTGAATTATTTTCACGGCGCCCTCAACTGCTCGCTTGACATGCTCTATGACATCAACACTGGAAATTTGCTGGCGATCATTCACGACGGGTATCTTCAGAAAATGCGGGTTCAGGCTACCAACGCCATCGCGGCGCGCTACATGGCGAGGAAAAATGCCAACAGCATGGTGCTCATCGGTTCGGGTTGGCAGGCCAGCGCCGCCATAGAAGCCATGCGCATGGTCCGCCCGCTTCAAAAGGTCAATGTCTTCAGTCGTAAGATCAAGAAGCGAAAAACATTCGTTGAGCAGATGCGGACGATCTATAAGGACATGGACATACAAGACTTTGACAATGCCGAACACGCTGTGCGCGGCACGGACATGGTAGTTGCCGCCACCAACTCAAATGTTCCAGTCTGCACGGGAGACTGGATCGAAAAAGGCATGCATCTGACGGGAGTTTTGCCGAACGAATTTGATCTCGATTGTTATGAAAAGGCTGATTACATTGTCATCTTTAACCGCCTCCATGGGAGAGATTACACGCTCAGGCGTGGTCCTGAAGAGGAGCCGTTAGACATTCCGCCTCATGCCAAGTTGATCAGAGACGCGCCGGAAATCGCCGATCTGGTCGCTGAGAAAGTACCGGGGAGAAAGAGCGACGAGCAAATCACGATTTTCGCGAACGGCGGACACGGGTGGGGACACGACGGCGGACCGGGCTACGGTATCCAGTTTACCGCCATGGCCAAACTGATTTACGACTTGGCGAAGGAGAGGGGCGTGGGTCGCCAGCTCCCCCTGGAGTGGTTTCAACAGGACGTGAATTCGTGAGATTGGAGACGGTCAACTTTAGGCACTAGATAGAGACGCGCCACGTTGTTTTTTTGATTCCGGCCAAGTCGTCCCGGCAAACGACAGAGGCCGAAATTTCAGCTCAGTTTGCACTTGACCCACCGTGCGATGAGTTCCAGAACGTGATGGTTCGGCTTGCCCGATTCGCGTCCCATATGGCCGCCTTCCGGGTAGATCCGCACTTCTTTCGGATTGCCGTGCTCCATGAGAAGGTAAAAATCTTCGATCGGATGCTGGTCGTCCTTCTTGCCGTTCACCAACAGGAGCGGCGCATTCGGCTTATCGAGATACCCCTGATCCTTGAGCGAGAGTATTGGGGCCAGGCTCAGTACCTCTTCGAGCGTCTCGACCCGGAACATGTATGCCCGGGCTTCAAGCAAGCTGGCCGGGCCGAGAAGATACTGTGAAGCCCTCTGCGTGAAGGCGGGTCGGAGCCACTCTTCTTGAAATGTCAAATGGACTCCCCCGCCCCAATTCACCGCTCCCTTGAGCCTCTCGCACTCGACATAGGCGACCTTGGACGCCCAGTAGCCGCCGAAACTCGCTCCCATGACGGCGATGCGGGATCCATCGACATCGCTCCTCTTCGCAAGGTGGTCTAAAGCCACGGAGAAGGTTCGCTCGGCTCGGAGATCGTCTCCCAGAACGGGATTCTCTCCAGTTCCGGGCATATCGATAGCGAAGGTTGCCAGGCCCTCACGGTGAAATGCCTTACTCGCCTGCCTCCGATCTTCCTTCCAGCCGTCCACGCCGCCCCAGTGCATCACCACTGGGGGGCGAACGGTGCCACTGGGCATTTGCAGGTATCCCACGACTCTGGTGCCTTCAAATGGAATCTCTATGCGCTCGGCGGGCGGATTAGAATATCTCGCTGCCTTTTGGAAGCATCGGAGGACCCCCTCACAGCACTTTGTCTTTTCTGCGCTGTTGGGGACGGGATAGCGGCCGATGCGGTAATACTCGTAAGCCAAATAATAAGACCTGCCGCATGCCTCCGATTCGCCGCGCGTCTCTTCTGCCGCGCCCTGCGACTCGTAGCGGGCGCCGATTCTCACCCATTCTTCGGCCCAATGATCTGGGTCGAGGTTTTTAAGACGCCCGGCCACCTCGGAAACGTCTTCTTTCGTTACCCACTCGAAGGGATTGATCCTACCCGCCCGATCGACGATTCCCGATTTGATCTCTTCGAGAGTCCTGCCCACGTATGCCATTTTCTCACCTCGTCATTTTCAGCTCCGGCATCGAACCCGTCGATTGCTCGCTTCCCGTTCGCTGCCATCCATCATTTTCACTCCGGCTCCTGTTGTTATTCAGGAGCCCAAAAAGAGCCGCCAGGCATCGGCCGGGCAATAAAGACGAACTTGCTCCCCCGGGGAAAAAGTGTCGTCAGCGGTTTGGACGCGCAGCAGGGTTTCGCCGACGCGCACTTCGTAGACAACGGAGTTACCCAAAAATGAGCGCATGGTGGTTTTTCCTGAAACGAGTTCTCCGTTACCGGGCAGATCGCGCGCGCTCTTTTTGATCTCAATCAATTCCGGCCGAATGCCCAGGGTTACTTTCTCCCCGACGTTGAGGCCTTGGGGAATGACCACCGAGAGCCTGCCCAGCCCGGATTCCACCCGATCCGGGCTAATGATGCGCCCGGGCAGGAAATTCATTTGGCCCAAAAACTCCGACACAAAACGATTAGCGGGGTGCTTATAGATTTCCTCGGGCTTGCCCGCTTGTAGTAAGGGCACTGTGCTGATCCCGCTTACAGAGGCGGCCGGTAGGACTTGCCTTCGACTTTTTGCAGGTAATCGATTAGCTCTCTTTGCAATTCAATCGCTAGCTCCCTTTGCTCTTGCAGAAGGTTCCTTTTTTCCTGGGGGTCCTCGGCTATATTGTAAAGCTGAAGCAGGTCGAAATCGGCGGAATAGATCAGTTTCCACTGCCAATTGCGATAAAGGAAATAGCGGCGCTTAAATGATGCCATGCCCACAATGTCGCGAACGAGGTAGCGGTGCCGTTCTTTGCCTTGCATTAGCGGCAGCAGTGAAATCCCCATGCGCGGGTCATCATAAGGCGGTGAAACCGAATACCCCGCCAGCTCGGCAATGGTTGGGACCATGTCCGCGGCGGTTGCGGGCACCTCTCTGATTCCGGGTCTGAGTCCCGGAGCATGCAAGATTAACGGGATGCGGATGTCTTCCTCGAAGACCGAGTGCCCGTGAAGGCTCGCGCCATGCTCCCAAAACTGTTCCCCGTGATCGGATGTAAACAGTATGACGGTTCGCTCGTAGATGCCACTGTCCTTCAGCCAAGCGACAAAAC
>JBFJTQ010000365.1:0-4327 GCA_041625275.1 Binatia bacterium
GACGGGAATCGTTACCATCTCACCTGGACGGCTGCGCTCGAGAACGACCAGCGCGGTCAGGATTTTCGCTGTGCTTGCCGGCGGCAGCGGCAAATTCCTGTTTCTCGCCCACAGTATTTTGCCCGTTTTCATTTCCATCAGGACAGCGGCTTCCGCTGCCAGGTTCATCTCGGACTCCACCGCCTGCGCGGGATTTGAAACGAGCAGCCCGAAGAAAGCCAAAACTAAGGAGGAAACGACCGTACCGAAGCGCATGGTTCCGTTGGTACTTTTTGTTCCTTCAATCATTCCTGACGCTCCTCCTCTTCCATTAATGATTCCCGCATTCTCGGGATGAGGTCAAGGTTCAATTCGCCTTTCGTTTTGGAAAAAGTGCATGCGGCCGGGAGCTGCGTTCAAGCCGACGGTTTGGCGGCGCTCGAGCGCGAATTCGCGGCCAGCGCGCGCGATCAGCTCGAAATGGTTACACTGTATATGGACAAAGCGGTCCGACCCGAGATCTTCGATGATTTCCACTTCACCGCGAAGCCAACCCTGGTCGGGGCTCACCGGCTCCAAATCCTCGGCGCGGATGCCCAGAGTTAAAGATTCCCCGGCGAATTGCACCAGGGGTCTGCCGAGAAACGCCGAGAGATTGAGCTGCAGATGCCCGCAGCGAAATAGGGAGCCGGTTTCATCCACCGTGCCGTCGAGCATATTCATTTGCGGGCTGCCGACGAATCGAGCGACCCGGGTGTTGACCGGCCGGTGGTAGATCTCCGCCGCCGAGTCGATCTGTTGAATGATGCCCTGATGCAGGACGACGATTTTCTCGCCCAGCGTCAGAGCTTCCGCCTGGTCATGGGTCACGTACACGATGGTGGCTCCGAGCCGCCGGTGCAGACGCGCAAGTTCGACGCGCATGGTCGCCCGCAATGCGGCATCGAGATTGGACAGCGGTTCATCGAAAAGAAATACCTTGGGCTGCCTGACAATAGCCCGCCCTAAAGCGACGCGTTGCCTCTGGCCGCCGCTGAGCGCCTGGGGGCGTCGTTCCAAGAGCGTCTCGATTTCCAGAAGTCGGGCCGCGTCCCTGACCTTGGTTTCGATCTCGTCTCGGGACGCGCCGCGCATTCGCAAGGCGAAGGCCAGATTATCGAACACACTCATGTGCGGGTAGAGGGCATAGGT
Organism: Binatia bacterium; assembly: GCA_041625275.1. GTDB lineage: Bacteria > Desulfobacterota > Binatia > UBA9968 > UBA9968 > JBFJNS01. The sequence goes on from JBFJTQ010000365.1 coordinate 1,171, forward strand.
CTGAAAGACAAAGGCGATATCGCGATCGCGCGGCGGCAGATGATCGATGCGTTCGCCGCCGAGCCTGACCGCGCCGCGGGTCGGCTCTTCCAACCCCGCAATGAGCCTCAGGATCGTCGATTTGCCACACCCGGAGGGCCCCAGCAGAATACAAAATTCGCCGTCGCCGACTTCAAACGAAATGTCCTTTAGAATCTCGTTGGCCCCGAAATGTTTGCCCAACTTTTGTACGGATAATGAAGCGATAACCCGGTCCTCCTTTGACTGCGCGATTTCTTTTCATCCTTTGACGGCACCCGCCGCCAGCCCGCGTACGATGCCGCGCTGGAAAATGAGCGTCAGAGCGATCAAGGGGAGCGTGGCCAGCGTCGATGCCGCGGCGATCTCACCCCATGGCATCGTGTACTCGCCGGGAAAAAGCGCAATCCCGACGGGTAACGTTTGGACCTGCGGGTCCGTCATAATGATCAGGGCGAAGAAGAACTCGTTCCAGCAATAGATAAATACCAGCAAGGCAGCGGTGAGGATGCCCGGTGCGGCGATTGGCAGAACGACCTTGCGCAGCGCCTGCAAGCGGCTGCACCCGTCGATCAGCGCAGCTTCCTCGATTTCCCGCGGCACCTCGCGGAAAAAGGTCGTGAGAATCCAAATCGCCAGTGGCAGCGTGAGGGCGATGTAAGCCGCGACGAGGCCGTGGTACGTGTTGAGGGAGTCCAGTCGGTTGAGAATTGTCCACACCGGGCCGGCAATCGCGATTTGCGGGAACATGGAGATCGCTAGCAACAGCAGCAGATAAAACCGCGTCCAGGCCAACTGAAAACGCGCCATGGCGTAGGCGGCTAAAGAGCCGATAACAATGGATACAAAAGTGGCGAGTCCGGCGACGATGGCGCTGTTGCCGACGTAGCGGAGCAGTCCGTGCTTTTCCAAGGCTGATAGGTAGAATCCCCACTGAAACGCGGGAATCAGTTTCGGCGGAATCGCCGTGAGTTCGGCAGGGCTCTTCAACGAAGTCAATACAAACCACAGAAACGGCAACAGGCAGTAAAGACCTATGCCGAATGAAAAAAGCAGCAGCGCGAGCCAACGTTTCATTGTGTCGCTCCCCGCAGTTGACTCGCTCTCAGGACACGCAGATAGATCAGAGCGACGGTCAGGGACAGCACAAAGACCCCCACCGCGATTGCCGAGCCGTAGCCCACCATTCCCTCGGCGAATGTCTTTTTGTAGCCGTAGAATTGCAGGACGTTGGTAGCATCCGCGGGTCCGCCCTGAGTCATGACGAACACCAGGTCGAACACGCGAAGCGCATCGATGGTGCGAAACAGCAGTGCCAAAAGCAGCGCCGGGCTGATGAGCGGCAGCGTCACATGGCGAAATTTCTGCCATGCAGTGGCGCCGTCGATGCCCGCTGCCTCGTAAAGCTCATCGGGAATAGTTTGCAACCCAGCAAGAATGATCAGTGCCGGGAAAGGCGTGGTTTTCCAAACCTCCGCGACCATGATCGCGATCAAGGCCAACTGAGGATCGGCCATTGGGGCGAAGTACCGCGCTGTGTCATCGCCGAATAAAACGAAATTGAATAGCCCGTAACGATCGTTAAAGATAAAGCGCCACATCTGAGAGGAGACGACAGTCGGGATTGCCCAGGGTATCAAGACGACGGCGCGGAGAAGACCGCGGCCGCGGAACACTTCGTTCATGACTAATGCCATGCCGAGTCCGAAAAGCAGCTCGAGAGGGATCGTCACGGCAACGAAGATCAGCGTTGTGGTCAGCGCTTGCATGGCCACAGGATCGGTCCAAAGGTCGGTGTAATTTTCCCAACCTACGAACTTTTGGCCCAGCCAGGGCAGGGTCAAAATCATCCGGTAAAAGCTCAGGCGAAACGATTCAAAAATCGGAAATAGCGTGAACAGGCCGACAAAGGCAAAGCTGGGCAAAAGAAAAAGTAAGGCGAGACGATAAGAGCTCTTCATGGCGCGCCTTGATTACGCAGGAGATCTAGTACTCTGTCCATATCCCTGGCCGCCAAAGCTGCTCTTCTGTCGATATCGCTACTCGGCACTGCCAGCACCGAACTGAAATAACGCTGCATGATATTCGATAGAGGTACATAGACTGGCGTCGTCGGCCGCGGCACCGCTTGTTTAAATGTTTCCAGGAGCGACTTGAGCTGAGGAATACTCGTTATGAGCTCGGGGTCATCGTAGAGCGCCGTGCGCGTGGGAGGGCGGCCGGTGGTCAGCGCGATGGTTTTTTGCATCTCCGGCCGTGACATAAATTCGATGAAACGCCACGCCAGGTCGGGACTTTTAGAAAATCGACTGATGCCGAAATGCCACCCGCCCAGAGTAGCGACACCGCGGTGACCGGGAAAGCTGGGTAGCGGAGCCATTCCGACATGCCCAGCGACTTTGGAGCGTTCGGGATCGTTGGCGACCTTCCAAGCATAAGGCCAGTTGCGATGAAACACCGCCTTGCCTTGGGTGAACAGGGCCAGGGATTCGGGCTCTTGATAGGCGAGCACGCCCTGATGCGCAATTGTTCCCACGATTTGATCGCGCACAAACCTGACGGCGTCTTTGGCCGGCTGTTGTTGCAGGCTGCTAACCAGGCGATCCGGGTCCCACAGGGCTCCGCCGTTGCTCATGATGTATTCCATCATATTGCAAATCAGTCCCTCGTATTGCTTGAACTGGCCGGAGAAGCCCACCATCTGGGAATCCTGCACAAGCGCGAGGATTTTTTTGGCGCTCTCGACCATTTCGGGCCAGTGGCGCGGCGGCGGAACACCGTATCGCGCCAAAAGATCTTTGCGGTAGTAGAGAAGCCCGGCATCGACGAACAGGGGCACGCCGAAAATGCGTCCACCGTACCGGTTGGCCGATAGCGGGGCGGGCAGGAATTTTTTTTGCTCGTCAGCGGGAAAATAAGGATCTAGCGGCAGCGCCCATCCGGCTGAAGCAAATTCAGCTGGCCAGATTACGTCCATCAGGAAGACATCCATCTTGGGGTCGCGATTTTTCAGCTTTTGCGTCACCAGATCATGAAACTGCGTCGATGAGTGCGGACCGACTTCTCGTATCACTTTGATACCGGGATTTTGCCTTTCAAAGTCGGCAACTGCCCGATCCCAAAGCTGTGGCGCTTCGGA
>JBFJTQ010000366.1:0-4293 GCA_041625275.1 Binatia bacterium
ATACAGCCCACAGCAGGACTAACGCCGCGCCTTTGACCAAAGATGCGAGAAGCACGACGACGGCGCTGATCATGGGATTGTGAAGCCAGATGGATCGGGAGCTTAAATATACCGCAAGAAAGACTAGCGACATGGTAAAGGCGTTGAGACCCAGAATCTGGCTAGACACCGTGTCAACGGCGTAGCCTAAAACGAATGATCCCAGCACGCCGCCCACCGTCGGATGGTATAGTCCCCAATAGACACAGAGCACCAGTACGAAGTCAGGGACGATGGGTCCAAGGGGCAAAAGGTGAAGTAAAGTCGATTGCAGCACGACCAACAGCAGACCAGCGGCAAAAAAGAATAGAGACAGCTTCATCACAAAGTGTACCTCAGCGTGGATGGACGCCTCACTCTTTTTTCATGGGATCCGCCTCGGCCTTGACGACCAACACTTCTTCAGTTCGAGAAATAGCGACGGCGGGAATCACCTCGATGAACTGAAATAGACCGAGTGTTTGCTTGCGAACCTTCGTCACCGTGCCCACCAGCACACCTTTGGGAAAAATTCCGTCAACCCCCGAAGTGATCAGACGGTCCCCTACCTGAACGTCCTCGCTGCGTTTGACGTATTTCAAAATCGTTCCGTTGTCTAAAGAACCGGAGACGATTCCGCGCGCTCGGGTTCTTTGCAAGAGAACGTCAACTCCGCTGTTAGGGTCCGTGAGCAGGAGGATTTTTGCCGTGCGTGCAGTCACGGCCACAACTTGACCCACCGCCCCTAGGGGAGTCACCACCGCCATTCCCTTGCGCACCCCATCGTCGCTGCCTTTGTCCAGCAGAGAGCTTTGGAACCAGCTGCTGGCGCTTCTGGCGATGATCGATGCCGTAATACCACCCGACGCCAAGTGGGAGCGGAATTCTAGGAGCTGCTGCAAGCGCAGGTTCGTAGCTTCAGCTTCCAGCAACCGATTGCGCTCCATTTCGAGTTCGGCAATTCGCTTCCTGAGAAGTTCGTTTTCGGCTTTGTACCCCGAAAGAGTCACATAGCTTCGCTCGATCTCTCGAATCCAGCTGGTGGCGGAATGCGCCACCACCTGCAACGGTCGCATCAACCACAGCAAGAGTGGGCCGATGGGATCACGCTGCAGTTGCCCCCGCGCGGCCGCAGTTAGTATGTAGAGGGACAAAACAAGGCAAAAACAAGAACTTAGCTCAATTTGATACTTACGAAGAAAAGCGAGCATTGAAGGCTTGATCGCCCCTAATAGGCGGGATGCATGATCACCTTAGAAGCCTAATGAACGGCCACCTCCCTGAGCAACGAGATCTCATCCAATGCCTTACCCGCTCCCATTACAACCGCGGTCAACGGGTCATCGGCCATCATCACAGGTAAGCCGGTCTCTTCCCGCAGCAGTACATCGAGATTCCTTAATAAGGCGCCCCCGCCCGCCAGGACAATGCCGCGATCCACGATGTCGGACGCCAGTTCGGGTGGGGTTCGCTCGAGCGAAAGCCGAACCGCCTCGACGATCTGGTTAATCGGTTCCAACAACGAATCTCTGATTTCCTCATCCGTTATGACCACGGTCTTCGGAACACCGGCGACAAGATCGCGCCCCTTAATTTCCATAGTTTGTATATCTTCTCCGGGGTAGGCCGACCCGATCGTAATCTTAATGAGCTCCGCCGTTCGCTCCCCGACGAGCAAATTGTACTTTCGCTTAATGAACTGCGCAATGGCTTCGTCCATTTTATCGCCACCGACGCGAACGGAGCGGGAAAAAACGATTCCGGAAAGCGAGATCACGGCCACCTCGGTCGTGCCACCACCGATATCCACGATCATGTTTCCCGTCGGCTCCGTAATAGGCAGACCCGCCCCTATGGCCGCTGCCATAGGCTCTTCGATCAGATAGACCTCTCTCGCGCCCGCTGACTCGGCCGATTCCCGCACGGCTCGTTTCTCTACCTCGGTGATACCGAACGGCACCCCGACGATGATTCGCGGCCTCACCAAGGTGCGCCGGTTGTGCACTTTATGGATAAAATACCGTAGCATTGCCTCGGTAATCTCGAAATCGGCAATCACCCCGTCTTTCAAAGGACGGATCGCCACGATACTCCCAGGGGTGCGCCCGAGCATCCGCTTGGCTTCCGCACCCACCGCCAACACCTTCTTGCCTCCACGCTCGTTTCTTTGCTGCACCGCAACCACCGAGGGCTCATTGCACACGATTCCTTGGTTTTTAACGTAAATCAGGGTGTTGGCGGTCCCAAGATCAATGGCAAGATCGTTGGAGAATACGCCTAAGAGGGCATCCAACATCAACAGGCTCCTTATCAGCCGCGCAAAAAAAAGTGCCGAGCAGACAAAAAATAACAGATTTGGCCCTGGCAAGCAAGGTAATTGAAAAACAAAGGAAAATGACACGATGCAAACGCGCGACTGTTGCATTGGCAATTCCATTTTCTTATCATGGAAGCAATCTCGCAAATCTAACCTTCAGCGAAAGGTCCTCTTACCCATGCTCGATATTCTGCGAAAAAAGAAACGATCTTGGATTATAACCATTTTATTGGGGCTGATCATCATCGTTTTTATTGCCTTTTACGGTGGCAACAATCCTTCCAGCGGCCCTGCTCAGGACGTCGTTGAAATCAACGGCGAGGTGATTTCGCAAACTGAATTCATCCAACATTATCAGCGGGCCGTGGAGCGTTATCGAGAGCTGTTCAAAGGATCACTGACCCCAGAGCTTCTCAAATCGCTGAACCTCAAAGGTGCGCTCCTGGAGGAACTCATCGACACCCGTCTAGCACTCCAGGAAGCGCGACGCTTGGGCCTGACGGCCACCGATGACGAGCTTATGAATTCCATCGCGCAGATTCCCGAATTTCAGGCTAACGGCAGGTTCAACAAAGAGCGTTATCTTCAGCTTTTGCGCGCCAATAGAATGACTCCGGCTCAGTTTGAACATGAGCAAAGAAACCAGCTTACGATCCAGCGCCTTTACGGCGTTCTGTTTGAGGGCGTTCACATCACGGAGACCGAAGTGCGCAACCGTTACCAATTCGATCAGGAAAAAATCAATCTCAACTTTGTGCGCTTTCCGGCCAAAGCTTTTCTCTCGGAAGTTAAAGTCACGGAGGATGACGTCAAGAAATTCTACGAACGTAGCAAGGAGTCGTTGAAGGAGCCCTTAAAGGTCCAGGCGGAGTACCTGTCTTATCCCTTTGAGCAGTTTTCAACCAACGTTCAAGTGGGCGACAAGGAAATCGAGGATTACTATCAGATCAGCCGAACGACGAAATTTCACTCCCCGAAGCAGGCCAAGGTGCGCTATATCCTTGTCCGGGTTCCGCCCGACGCAGACCCACGACAAAAAAAGGCGGCCCAGGCCCGCGCCGAGCGTATCGTTGAAGAGGCCCGCGGCGGTAAGGACTTTGCCGCGCTCGCTCAAAAGGAATCGGACGATCCCAGCTCTGACAAGGGCGGCGAGATCGGTTGGCTGACGCAAGGGCAGATGCCGCCGGCGCTGGACCAAGCGGTCTTCGCCCTCGGCAAGGGAGATGTGAGCAGGCCCGTCGAGACTCCAGCGGGATTTAACATCGTAAAAGTTGAAGACACAAAGGAAGAAAGAACACAGACCCTGCAGGAAGCCACGCAGGAAATCAAGCGAATTCTAAAGGTTGAAAAAGGGAAGCGCGAAGCGGTGAAAGCGGCCGATCGTGATCGCGAGAAAGCTTTATCAGGCGTGCCATTGGAAAAGCTGGCCAAGGAGAGCTCCGTCCCGATCAATACCACGACCTGGTTCTCCAGCGGCGAGGTGCTCCCCGAGATCGGGCAGGTGCAGGAATTCTACAGGAGCGCCCTCTCTCTGCGTGAAAAGGAATTTAGTCCGGTGATCGAGGGGACAAACGCCTACTACCTTTTAACGTTAAAAGCGCGTAAGGAACCCACCATTCCCCCCCTTGAAGCGGTGCGCGCGAACATCGAAAAGGGGCTCAGGGAATCCAAAGCCTACGAGCTGGCAGTGCAGAAAGCCAATGCCTTATTGGAAAAACTCAAAAAAGACCGAGACATGACCAAGCTTGCGCGTGAAAACGGAATGACTCTTGAGGAAACGGGTTGGTTTGCCCGCAGTAGCTCGAAGCTGCCGAAAGTCGGTGAGCTAAACGATCTTCCGCCGGGAGGCTTCGCTCTTTCGGCGCAAAAGCCCCTGCCCGAAAAAATCTTCGTTCACAAAGATGAGGTTTTCCTCTTCGCCTTCAAGGATAGCCAAGGAGCCGACATGGAGCGGTTCG
>JBFJTQ010000367.1:0-4291 GCA_041625275.1 Binatia bacterium
CCGCCGGAAATGAGCCAGCGGTCGAGCGCCAGAAACTGGTAGCGGGATAGATCCCGGAGGGATTGGTCGTAAAGCACAAGATGCGAAACGCCGAGGAGCGCGCGCGGATCCTCTGGCAACTCTGCCAGGGTTAGAGCCACAAGACGGCTGGGACCCGACGACCCGAGTGGTGTTATGGGCGGAAACGTGTTGCTTTCGCTCACCAGGAGCATCACCGGGGCCGGTGAATAATGGCGCCTCAAATCGAGATCCCGGGACGAGCCACCGGCGGGACTGACGAATGAAATCCTTAGGGGACGACTTAGGAAATCTGGATCAATCGTAAACTGGAGTTTCTTTCGCGCCTGGGCGGAGACGAAAACTTCTTTGCTATAGGAGAGCGGATAAGGCGTTCCGGCTTTCGCGGCTACGCCCTTCCAGACCTGGATCTCCAATCTTCCCTCGACGGGCGGACCGGAGTTGCTGAGCTCGACTTCGAGCGGGAAAGGACGCCCGAGTTGGAAAACCCCATGAAATCCCACACGAGGCTCAATGAAAACTTCAGCCGGGCTAAAGCCTGGGCAAATATTGACGGCTAGAAAGACGCAAACAAACGCTGCAGCCTTTACTGCCGCAAAGGCCATAATTCCTTTCCGGAAAGGCCCGCCCCGCGTCGATGAGTTCCCTAATCGATGTAGTCTACACTCAGTATCTCAAATGAACGCACACCTGTCGGGGTGTGGACCTGCACCTCATCTCCCTCGCTTTTGCCAATCAGGGCTCGGGCAACGGGGGAGCTAATGGAAATCTTTCCGTTTTTCGGTTCCGCCTCATGATCGCCCACGATTTGGTATACCACCTTCTCGCCGGTATCACCATCGGCCAGCGAAACCGTCGCCCCAAAGACGACCTTGTCGCCCGATAGTTGCGACACATCGATGACCTGCGCCCGGGCGAGCTTATCCTCAATTTCGCGAATCTGGACGTCGAGCAGAGATTGCCGTTCCTTTGCTGCGTGGAACTCTGCGTTCTCGGACAGATCGCCGTGTCCTCTTGCTTCTTCTATTTCGCGAACGTTTTTCGGACGCTCGACGCTTTTCAAGCGTTTCAATTCCTCCATCAGAAACTGATATCCCTGACTGGTCATCGGTACACGGGAATCGTGCGTTGCCATATCCTCAACTCCTGTACAAAATAAAAACCCCTCGGGAAAATGTCCTGAGAGGCTCTTACTAGGCTGCTAATCTCACTTTTTGCGACTTGCAAGTGCGAGATCAGCCCAATCGAGGCTAGTTTACCGATCCTCAGACGCTATTTCAACTCCCAGGGAAAGAGAGGAGCCAATAGTGCAGTTACTCTCAAACCGACGATCACTCACATGACTAAGTGGTCAGCGAGGCCTGTCCAGTCCTCGCTGCGCTCGGAATGACAGATTTCAAATCGCAGATCTCAGACTTGCAATTTGACATTGGCCATTTGCAATCCCGAAGGGGATGCCCCAGGTTGTCGGGCTTGCGGGCCGAGCGGCTTTGAAAAAATGTCGATTTACTTTACCTGTTGCGATGCTTTTAGTCAGATGCGCGCAGATCACTTGCTGCGTAGATTCTTCCAGATGGCAATGGTTCAAAACCCCATTTTCCCGGGGTTCATGATGTTGTGCGGATCTAGAGTTCGCTTGATTTGGCGCATCACCTCAAATCCGTAACCATGCTCTGCCGCCATCAGAGAGGCCAGTTTCACCCCCACGCCGTGGGCGTATTCCATCGATCCTCCAAGCTCCTGGACTAATTGAAGTAATTCATCAACCGTCTCCTGTAAAACTAAGCGACCCTCGCGGGCAACGCGATCCTCGACCCCCAATCGCATTGAAAACAGTTCCGGTTGAACCCAAAGCCCGCTCTCTTGAACACGAACGCCCCGCCGCCGGGCGATCGCAATGGCCGCAGCTCGAAATGACAAGACTTTGGAGGCCGGTAAGGCCGCATGAACCCAGTCGTGATAAATACCATCCTTGCCGCGGTCCCTTCTCTGCCGTCGCTCTGCCATGAATCTTTTGGCAATGATATGTCGGTCACGCCAGAACCGTTGCGCCTCCTCCTCCGGCAGCCTCTCGGCGCCGCATTCCAAGCAAATCGCCCGGGCGACCTTTTCCTCAGCCAGGACGATTTCACGACTCCCTTCAAACCCCAAGTAAAGCACGGCGCACTCGGGAAATTTGCGGTGATCGTCGCCTAAGTCTACCAGCGCCGGCGTCACGCGCCGCAAAAACAACTGTTGGACGGCACGATAGCCTCGTTCAAACGACGGGAAGAGAAGAGCATCCAATAATTGCTGCTCAGGTTTGGGAAAAATTCGGATCGTCGCCTCCGTAATGATACCAAAGCAACCCTCGCCACCAATCAACAGGCAATTAAGATTGATGCCGGCCGAGGACTTCTGCACCGCTCGGGTGCGCACGGTCTCACCGTTGGGCAAGACCGCCTCCAACCCCAACACCTGCTCTCCCATGGAGCCATAGACGCCGCCGCGGTATCCTATGCTGTTGGTCGATATCGCCCCTCCCACCGTTGCCACAGGGACCGTCCACGGATCATGACCCAAGACAAAACCCTGCTCGTTCAATTTTTGATCCAAAGCCTCTAAAACCACCCCCGCCTGAACGCGAGCCGACCGTGCCTCCGTATCAACCTCCAGCATTTGGTTCATGTTGCGAAGATCCAGGACGATCCCTGGCTGGATGGACAGCGCTCCGCCCATGAGTCCCGAACCGCCACCGAACGGCACCAGGGGAATCCTTTCGGAATTCGCAAAAAGCACGATACGACGGACCTCTTCGGTCGAAACTGGAGTCGCAATACAAACCGGCACGGCCATTTCCGGCTGGCGCCGCGGATGAATCCTTCCCACGCTCAAGGCGTCCCAGGAGCGCTCGTCCAGTCTGTCAGAATCTGTAGAGATCCGTTTCGGATCAATAATGGAGGCGAGCCTAGTGATTGCGTCGTTCATGGTTGAGGCCGGCCTTCAGTCAAGAAGGCCAATGTCATTTATATCCCAAACCACGGGAGCGCGGAAGGGTGTCCATGGTGGGAGCGAGCGGGCATGAGATTGTTTCAGCGGCGCGACATTTTCGGCGGGGTAGCAGCATCTGAGCCGCTTCGCGCGAACTCAGTAGCCTTCGATGATGCAGCTTTCGGTGCCGTTGGCGCAAATGGCATTTGCGGTCGCAAGCGGAACCTTGTGGGTGCCACTGATGTGGTCAAGAAAGCCCACCCGGCTTACGAATCCCACCTGATGGACATGACAATAGAAGGGTTCGCTGGTGACCAGAGCGACTGGTGCATCGTAAGGGTAGTAGCTCGTGGGCGTGATGACGATTACAGATCGCGGGTTATGGCGATGATAAGCGTACGGGTGGCCATGGTGCCAGCGGAAATGAGGACCATGCGGCACCACGGGAACCGCTGGTTTCCAGTATCGACGGACTTCGTTTCGCGCTCCGCCGGTTTTTCCCATCCGGCCCAAGATCCTTGGACCGGCAAAAACCTCGGCAGCACACAATACGGAGAGGACCACAAAAGCCATCAGGCCAGAAGAAATTTTCATTGGTGCCCCCCCTTTGCTGCGGATAGATGAGCGGCCCAGCACGCCTAAGCCTCTCTGTAATTAGACGTCCCGCCGCTGATTTTTGTAACATTCTGCGCCCTGCCCGGAAGGTTTAGGGTTTCGTCAAACTCGCGCGTTCGACCAAGATTTGCAAGCGAATCTTTGACCCTTGAACTTTGATCGAAAAACCTTGAAAGACTGTTATTTTCAATCCCACAATCACTCACCCGACTACGCGGTGAGCGCGGTCCGTCTAGTCCTCGCCGCGCTCGGAATAGAAAATTTCAGCTCGCAGTCTCAGACTTGCAATTTGCCATCTGCAATCCTGAAGGACATGCCCACGGTTGTCGGGCTTGCCGCCCGAGCGCATCTGAAAACCTGTAGGAGAAGGTATATTTGCTTGTCGATGCGACAGGGGATAAGGTCGGTCGTTAATTGCCATGCTTCCCATTTTGCTCGCTCTTTTCGGGTCGTTCTGGTTTGCGTTGTCGATGGTTTTCATCAATCGTGGCGTTCTTTCCATCGATTATTTTCGCGGCCTGCTGGCCAACTTGGGATTCAACGCTTTCTTTCTCTGGCTCTACGTCTTGTTTCTCATTGACAAGCCCGACCTGTGGCAACCGGTCAATCTTGTTTTCGTCGCCGTCGGAATCTTTGTTCCCGGAGTGGCGCGTTTCTTTATTTTCAGGGGCATGGAACGGCTCGGCGC
>JBFJTQ010000368.1:0-4287 GCA_041625275.1 Binatia bacterium
ATAAGCCTATAATCAGCCAACGAAGCGTCGATTTGCCCATGCGTTCTGGTTCTCTATTTTGTTTCCCAGCAGAGATTTCTTTTTACGCCGTTTCCATCAAATCTTAAACCCCGCTCGCTCGCGCGGACATCTTGTGACCTCGTTGATTTGTGGATTTTTGTTGAAGGGAAAGAGCTTCACGTTCGCAGCCTAGCGCAATCTGGTACCCATATTTTCGGTTTTTTGCCCCGGCAAAAGGTTGCATGTCGGGTAGACCCTGTTGATTCTTCACTTGCGCGCATAGCGGGCTGTGAAAATTGCCCGACAGTTTACGTGTTTGACAGAGGGCAAAGAGTTGGCGTAAGTACGGACAATTCCGAGACCGGCGCGCTGAGCCGCGTTTTCGCATCGGCTCGGACATGACGCACTCGAATCGCGCTAAAAATCGAGAGCGCAGAAATTGAGCTTCTACTTGTGACTTCACCGAAATCAGTTATTAAGAGGGATGCGACTCAGTTTATAGACATACGTTTGCTCCCGTAAGTAAAAATCCAATGGGAGGCCAAGGATGAATTTCCAGAACGATGCCCACGCAACGCACACGGATCTTCGCGAGTGGATGGAAAAAGTCGATCGCATCGGTGAGCTCAATCGCGTGCACGGAGCCAGCTGGGACTTGGAAATGGGCGGCCTGGCCGAGATCGTTTCCCGCGAAGCGCGCGCCGTAGCGCCGGCGCTGCTTTTCGATGACATTCCGGGTTTTCCGAAGGGGCGCCGGGTCCTGTTCAATCAACTTGACTCCGTTGGACGGCTTGCAGTGACGCTCGGCTTGTCTCTGGAACAACCGACTAAGACGGCTTGTGTCAGGGCCTGTCGAGATCGACTGCGCACGATGGTTTTGCAGCCGCCCCGATCCGTGAAACAGGGGAGGGTGCAGGAAAACGTGCTCGCCGGAAATGACATCGATCTGTACAAATTTCCAATACCCCGACACCACGAACTCGACGGCGGGCGATATTTCGGAACCGCCCATTGCGTCATTACACAGGATCCGGAAACGGGTCAAATCAATCTTGGAACCTACCGCTGCATGCTGTTCGACGAAGACTCCGTTGGATTGCACATGAGCCCCGGCCGACATGGGCGCACGGCGCGGGATAAATTCTTCGAGCGGGCGCAGCCCTTCAAGGTTGCCGTCGCGGTGGGGGCGGACCCGGCGCTTTTTCTTTCGAGCACTCAGGCCGTGGCCGCGAACGTCTCAGAGTACGAGTTTGCGGGCGGGCTCAAGGGAACACCCATTGAAATCATTGAAGCGCCGTTCACGAAACTCCCGGTTCCGGCTCATGCGGAAATCGTCATCGAAGGAGAATGCATGCCTGGCGACACGCGCGACGAAGGACCGTTTGGAGAGTGGGCGGGATACTACGCCAACAACGGCCTAGAGCCTGTGCGCGAACCGGTGATTCGTATCAAAACCCTGCTCCATCGCAACGACCCGATCTTGACCTGCGCGCAGCCGGCGCGGCCTCCGGGCTATAACTTCGCCTTTTGCGTTTTTCGCTCGGCGATGATCTGGGACGAAATCGAAAAGGCCGGAGTTCCCGACGTAAGAGGGGTATGGTGTCACGAAGCCGGCGCCAGCAGGTTGTTTAACGTGGTTTCCATCAAGCAGCGTTACCCGGGCCATTCGCGGCAAGCCGGCCTCATCGCCTCCCAATGCGCTTCCGGCGTTTACGTCGGCCGATACACGGTGGTCGTCGATGACGACATCGATCCGTCCAACCTCAGCGATGTCATTTGGGCGATTTCCACGCGCGCCGAGCCGTCACGGGCCATAGAGTTTGCGCGCCGCTCTCGCAGCAGCTCAGCCGATCCGGCCGCATCACCGGATGACAAGGGTTCTGAGACGAATCCGGCGGCCGTGTTTACGACCAAGGCTATCATCGATGCCTGCTGGCCGTACGAGTGGAAGGATCGCGCGTACCCGGTCGCCCAAGTGAGCCCCGAATTGCGCCACCAGCTTCTCGACAAATGGAAGGAGCAGTTCAAGGAAGTGTTATAGCGGCGGGCGCCACAAATCATCGAAGGTCGATGGGACTCCCCCCGGGGCTGGAGGTGTTGCTGCCGGCTAGCTTTCGACGCGCAGGGCTTCGAGGGCGGAGCGGCGAAAAATCCCCCAGCATCCGGCGATTCCCGTTACAACCGTGGCGCCGCTGATGATGACGACGATTAACAAAACGGGTAACCATGAGATCGTTGAGGCCGTGCCCAGAAAGTAAAAGCTCAGCCCCCAACTAGCGAGAACGGCCAGCAGTCCCCCGGTCACGCAGGAAATTATCCCCAGAAAAAGATATTCCGCGACGATAGTCGTGATAATCTGGGCGCGCGGCGCCCCAAGGGTTTTCAGTAGAATACTTTCCCCTACGCGCTGGGCCCGGCTGCTCAAAACCGCACTGACGAGCACGGCGAGCCCGGTAAGGAGCGTGAATAAGGCGATAAACCTAATGGCAGTCGAAATTCTACCGAGGATCGAATGCAACGTGTTAAGGACCAGTGTTAAGTCGATGACCGATACGTTGGGGAAACGCTCCACAACCGCGCGTTGCAGGCGGGCCGAGCTCTGGCTCGATTCGGCTCGGGCGACAACGGCGTAGAACTGCGGTGCGCTCTCGAGCACCCCTGCGGGAAAGACGACGAAGAAATTCGGTTGCACGCGTTGCCAGTCGACCTCCCGTATGTTCGCGACGCGAGTCCGTAAAGGAACGCCCTGCACCTCGAACTGCAGACCGTCGCCAAGGGTGACTTGCAAGGTTTTGGCGATGCCTTTCTCCACGGAGATTGGGATGGGATCGGTATCGGGAGCTACTTTGCCGTGCCATGTTCCCTCAAGGATTTGCTCTGTGTCGGAAAGGGCGCTGCGGTAGGTGGATCGATATTCCCGCCGCAGGGCCCAACGGGGAATGGCCCCGTTTCGGTCGGCTCCAAGTTCCTCGACCCGCTTGTCTTTGACGGCGGCCAGGCGCATGGTCACGATGGGCACCTCGCCATACTGGCGGAGATTGAGGGACTGCAAGAGAGACGCGATGCCTTGCCGTTGATCCTTTTGCACGTCGAAAAGCACTAAGTTGGGTTCGTCTTTGACGCTCCGTTCGGTGACTTGATTGAGTAACATGCTGCGAACGCTCGATAGCGTGACGATCAAAAAAGTCCCCAGGCCGATGGCGAGCATGACGACCGTCGTCTGGTTGTTGGGTCGGTGGAGATTGGCCAGCCCCTGGCGCCAGGGAAAGGGCAAATAGCCCGGAATCAGCTTGCGGAGAAGCTTCGAGACACCTGCGGCGAACCACGTAAGAAATGCGAAAGCACCCAATACGGCGCCCGTAAAGATCAGCCCGTGATGCCAGTGTTCGGTGTTAGCCAAAGCGAACGCCAGGACGGTCAGGGCGATGAGAGAGAAAATGATCCACAGCGCTGGATCCTTGAATCGTCTTGCCGCCTCGTAAGAGGAACGCAGCGCAAGCAAGGGTGAAACCCGTCGCAGCGACACGATGGGAATAAGCGCAAAGAGGATCGTCATGCCGATGCCGACTCCCATCCCGGCCAGGATTCCTTTCGGAGCCCACGAAATGACGAAGCCCAGCGGTAGGAAATCCTTCAAAGCGAGGGGTATCAGAGCTTGCGTTGCGCTACCAAGAAGCGCGCCGAGCAAGGTCCCGCCCGCCGCGATGATCAGGGCCTCGATGAGGTAGACGTATAAGGTGTCCCGAGGGCGTGCGCCCAGGCAACGAAGCACGGCCACGGAAGCGGTTTTCTCTTTCGTGTAAACATGGATGCCGCTTGCCACGCCCACGCCGGCGAGCAAAACCGCGATGAAGACCGCAAGGTGGAGATAGCGGGAGAGATTTTCCAGAGACCGGGAGATGGATGCGGTGCGTCGGCTGACGGTATCGGCTTCCAAGCGCAACTGTGCGAGCCGGGGTGAAAGACGGCGGACGAGTTCGTCAGCATCTGTCTTGGGATCGAGCTTGAAGTAGACACGGTGACGGACCAGGCTGCCTTTTTGGATCAGTCCGGTGCGGTCGAGATAGGCTAAAGGGATGTAGACGCGCGGGCTGATCAGCGAAAAAGCCAGGGTTTCTCCCGGAATCTTGCGCAGCTTTCCCGCAATAGTGAACTCTTGTTCGCCAATTCGAAGAGTATCGCCGATCCGGGCATCGAACTGCAGCATGACGGTCTCGTCCACCAGGGCGTTGGGCGCAGCCTGAAAGGTTTTGGCGGCTGGCGCCGGCTCGGTCGCGCAGTTCGACG
>JBFJTQ010000369.1:0-4286 GCA_041625275.1 Binatia bacterium
CGGATGAGATCGGGGATTCGGTCTGTCCCGTGACATCCGTATCTTCGCCACAGCGCTGTCGGCACCACCCCCGACTGCATAAATCGATTTTTTTCCTGAGTCCGCGTTTACCGGCCGGTGTTCGGCACGCACCTCGACGATTCGTATCGGGAAGATGGTTCATGGTAAATCCAAATTGCGGGCTCGCCCTATTCGCCGGTTGCCTGATGTTTTTCGCCTGGATGAAGAGGAATCCGACAATTAGGAACACGGCACTGAGAGAGTTAAGCACCGCATTCACAGTGGGCAGTTGAATGAACAAGATCAACTAGGAAAAATATCAGGAAGCAACATCAGAATAAGAAAAACACACAAAACAAACGGGCTCAAAGCCACAAACCCCAGCGTCACCCGCTCGAACTTGAGATGCATGAAGTAGAGCGCCACCAAGGCGGCTTTGGAAACCGCCAAGGCAACCAGCATGATGGCAATCACCATCTTTGCGACCGGGAGGTAGATAACGCCGATTTCAATCACGGTCAAAATCAGCAGCCACCAAAATACGCCCATATAGTTCGGTTCTTTATGCACCGTTGTGCTCATGGATAGCTCCCATGCCCCGTACTAGAGGAGATAAACAAAGGTAAATATCAAAATCCAGACGAGATCGACGAAGTGCCAATAAAGACCAGCGATCTCCACATGCTTGGCCCCATAGCGACCGCGCGAAACCGCCGCCAATACGCAAGCATTGTAAATAACACCGCCGGTCACATGCATGCCGTGAAATCCGGTAAGGACGAAAAACGTTGTTGCGAATAGGTCCTTTGAAAAAGAGAGTTTGTGTTCAGGCAGCGTGTGGGTGATGAGGTGATTCCATTCGTAAGCCTGGCATCCCAAGAAAACCAGCCCGCCGAGAATGGTCAAGCCAAGGAATTTTCTGAAGCGCGCGTGGTCGCCCTGCTGGATGGCTGTTAGAGACAGCACCATCCAGACGCTGCTAACGATCAGCAGGAATGTCATGAAGGCCGTGAGATTAATTCCTAGGACATCGGCCGGAACAGGCCAAGAATCGCTCGCGTACCGCAAAATACCGTAACCAACGATCAGCCCGCCGAAGGACATAGCGTCGCCGGCAAGAAACAGCCACATTCCCAGTTTGCCCCAATTCTCCGGGGTCAGGGGAGATTCTGCAGGCTCGGTTTCTGCGGGCATAGCAGCAACATCGGTCATCTTTCGCTCTCCTTTGGGTTCCATGTCAATTTAACAGCGGGCTCTCGCTCTTGCAGCGACTGCCCCTTTGCGGCCGCGCGCCGATATCGATAGCAAAGCCAACCGAAAATGGAACCGACCACCAGGTAGGGTGTTGCCATGAGAAATAGGACGCTCCAGTTGAAAGCTTCGGCGGTTGAATCCTCGCCGAACCCCGTGAGACAAACAGCACAGGCCCTCGCATCCGCCGCCAACGCGGCGAGGAGGGCCCAAGCCCCCAATAAGGTAAAAACGATGCGCTTGGTCATCGGACGAACGCTCCAAAGCAACGTAACGATTTTCCCCTCCTAATACAACTGTTCTAGTAGAGGTACACCAGGCCGTAAAGCAACGGCCACAGCAACACAACAAATGTCCAATACATGGCACAAGTCTGAATCCCGACGTAGTTGTCTCTTGAATAGCGTTTCCGGCGCGCCTGGACGAATACCGCGAGGAGCCAGAGCAATGCACCGAGTACATGCAGTCCGTGAAAGCCGATAATCATGTAGAACAGTCCGCCATAGACGCTGCTCGATACGGTAAGCCCAAAATGAATCAACCGCACCCATTCATACCCCTGAATGAACAAGAACAAGACGCCCAGGGCCGCGGTAGCAGCCAACCAGCGGATGACTCGGTCGAGCAAACCGTGACGCACCGATCTCAGGGCCAAATGCATCGTGACCGCGCTGAGCAGCAGGATCACCGTATTCGCGCCCGTCAGCCCAACCGGCAACCGCGGCTGGAACGGCGGCGGCCAGGTCGGACTGCCCACCCGAAAAACAATGAAAGCGCCGATGAGTCCGGCGAAGAACATGGCCTCCGCACCCAAAAACATGAGAACGGCGAGCCAAGCATTGCTCCCGATGGGCCCATCCGCCCTTACTGGCGGTACCGGCGGCTCGCCTCCGCCAAACTTGGGGCGATCGATCTCGACATGGGCCTTCTCTGCATCCAGGCGCCGGGCGGCAGAACTCTGTGCCATGAGATCGCGAATTCTACTCTTTGACTCAGTAAGCGATGATAAACGCTATGACGGCCCCGATATAAAGCAATGCGAGCGACGCCAGAGCCAGCCCCAAACGTCGGTTCTGAGAACTCTTGCCTTCCTGCATTGCCATTCGCAAAGATTGGTTCACAACGGCACTCGATTCAAGGCCATCACCAGCAGCAGCACCGGCAAATAAATCAAGGATACCAGCAGCAGCCGGCGCGCGCCGTTCATATTGGATTCTATCGCCAGGCGCAATCCAGTCACCAAAAATGCAATGCCGAGCATAAAAGCGACCGCAAAGTAAAGTGCGCCCGCGAGTCCCAGAAGCGTCGGCAATAAACTTACGGCAAGCAAGGCTGCGCAGTGGATAAACACCTGGCGATGGGTGCTGCTTCCCTCGGGCTCGATGGCCGGCAGGAACTTCATCCCGGCCCTCACGTAATCATCCCGATAAAGCCACGCAATGGCAAGGGTGTGCGGGACTTGCCAAAGAAACATGATGGCAAAAAGTACCCACGCATCAACGTCCAGGCTACCCCGGGCTGCAGCCCATCCAATGACCGGGGGCAACGCTCCGGGCACGGCACCAACCAGAACGCAGATCGAGCTTCGCCTTTTGAGCGGCGTATAAGCGAGCAAATAAACGGTCGCAATGAAGGCGGTCACCGCGGCGCTCGTTGCATTGACCGCCAGCGCCAAGTAGGCAAGCCCGCCCAAAGTCAGGACTAACCCGAACCAGAACGCCTCAGACGGTTGCACGCGCCCGTCGGGAATCGGGCGGTGACGCGTTCGTTTCATGACGGCGTCCGTGTCCCGTTCAAGGAACTGGTTCAAGGCCAACGTGCCACCCGCAGCCAGCCCCGTTCCCAGAAGCATCTTTAAAAGAGAGACGTACTGCGGCACTTCCCCCGAGCCGACATAGAAACCGACGCAGGCGGTAATCAATACCATGAGCGTCACGCGCGGCTTGCACAACTCACAAAAATCCGCGGCTCGGCGAGCAATTCCTAGCCCTGAAATATCGACCGTTCCGGTGCGGTAACTCATATGGAAAACCGCTCCTTCGTAAGCTCTCCGCCTGGCACCGACTCGGAATCGGTTGCAAGAAAGTAGACCCGCAAGGTCAGCACAAGGCTGGTCACCAACATCAGCGACCCCATGACTAAGTGAGTGGTTGTGAAAAACACGAGCACGTCATTGGGCATTCTCAGCACGGGGGTGAATTTTCCCAGATAGGAAAAAATCCCGAGCGCTAACTGCACCACCAAAATGACTCCTAACGCATAGGTTGGCCGGACTAGTTTCGAGTTATCGGAAAAAGACCTGCTAACTCGCGTCATGAGGAGTATCACATGCACGGCGACGGCAGCAGCCAACAGCAGGTGGACATCGACCCTCGTTCCCGTATGCCGCAAGATAGCGCCGAAGACCGCCTGTATATAAATCAAGCCGGTCGTGAGCGCACATAGCCGGAGGAGGCGCTTGGCGCCGACCAGCGGTCGACCCATTGATCCCTCCTCGCGCCATTCCGGAGACGTAAACAAGGCCAGGCTTACCGTGAGGGCAAAAAAGGCCTGTGCCACTGCCGCATGGACGATGGCTAAAGAATACTCCAGCAGGACAACCCGCAGGCCCCCAAGCACGCCTTGTACAATCACGAGCGCGAGAGCCGCAACACCGAGCCAGCGCAGCCAATGGCGCCGTTCCTGGAGCCAGAGCGAAAGCGCGAGCACAATGGTCAGCATGCCCACGGCCGATGCAACCAGGCGGTGGCCATGCTCGTAGAAAATATTGCCGACCATCTTGGACCACGGGTAGAGAAACATGTTGTAGCCGAAGGTCGTCGGCCAGTCCGGCACGGCCAGCCCAGCACCCTTACTAGTCACGAGAGCGCCGATAAAAAGCAAAGGGAAAGTGGCGCAGGCCGTGATGACGGCGAGGCGGTGGGGCCAGCGACTCACGCCGCACTGGAGTAACTGCGGAGCAACCCGCCGAGCCGTTCGTGTTCGACGACGTCGCCGTTGGGAGATTCGCCGCTCGGCTCGATCAGTTCGTTGCC
>JBFJTQ010000370.1:0-4281 GCA_041625275.1 Binatia bacterium
GCCGAAGGTCGCGCCGATAAGTCTTTTAGAATGAGCGAGGATTTGCGGTAGCCGAGATCGCATGGGATCGGTCACAAGGGCTCAAGGAATAAGTGATGTTTGGCGCCGGCCAATCGCTGATCCCAGTGGGCCTTCGTCAAATATCAGAGCACGGGGCCGATGATTAAGAGTGTGCGATATGTTCATACGAACCTGATTGCGCGCGACTGGAAATCGCTCGCGAGCTTTTACCAAACCCACTTTGGTTGCGTCTTAGTGCCGCCCGAACGCGATTACTCCGGCCCTGATTTAGAGGCCGGAACAGGCATTCCAGGCGCAAGGCTACGTGGCGTTCACTTGCGCCTGCCGGGCCACGGAGCCAACGGCCCAACGCTGGAGATCTTCAGTTACTCATGCCTTACCGAAGGAGAGGCGCCGGCCCCAAACCGTCCTGGTTTCGGTCACATCGCCTTCGAGGTCGCCTCCGTGACAGAGGCCCGCCGCGAAGTGCTCCTGGCAGGGGGCAAGGCCGTCGGTGATATCGTCTCTCTGACCACCGCAGCGGGCAGCAATGTGGCCTGGTGTTATGTAACGGATCCTGAAGGCAACATCATTGAGCTGCAGTCATGGTCCTAGGAACCATTAAGTTCGACGACGTCATCGCTTGATGCATGTTGCGTCAGCGAGTAACCCGCTGCAAGTCTTCACTGGAAGCGCGCATGACTTATAGCGTTCTTGGCCCGAAATACAGAAAACTCTTGAACTTCTCGCGGCGGATTCTCACGGCACGCCGGCGACTCGCGGTTTTTGTCATCCTAATCGTTTTCCTTGCAAACGCCTGTGCGATTGACCGGTCTCCCGGCATTGCGGAAGGGAACCGTCAAAGACAAATCTTACTATTTTCCGCCGAAAGGGCGATCCAAGACGAATGGCAGCCGATTCTCATTCGCGGCGAGACGGAATATCGGGTGACAGCCGAGAGCGGAAAAGTCGCGATTCGGGCGGTCGGCCAACGCTCCGCGTCCGGTTTGATGCGGCGTGTCCGAGTGGACGCGATGCGCTGTCCCATCATCAACTGGAGTTGGCGGCTTGATCGGCTTCAAGAAAGCGCTGATATTACTGTTAAGGAAAAAGAGGATGTCGCCGCTGCGTTGTTTCTTCTCTTCGGCGACCCTGGGTTTCTACCAAACCCGAGACGAGTGCCGTCGCTTCGTTACGTCTGGACAAACGAGCGTACTCCCGTGGAGGCCCTCGTTGACAGCCCATATTTGCCGGGTGTCGTCAAGAGCATCGTGGTGCGGAGCGGATCGACCCCGTCCGATTGGTTTATCGAAACTCGGAATGTCTTGAAGGATTTCGAACGCGCCTTTGGCTATGTTCCCCAAGACGCCATCGAGGCGATTGTATTGTTCACCGACAATGACCAGACGCAGGAACCCGTCATCGCGTATTACGGGTGGGGCCGTATGGTTTGCCAAACAGACCGACCGTGATACGCGCACCGGCCTTTGTATAAGAACGGCTTGTCACGGCCAAACGTTCTCGGCAAAGGCTTCCGGCCGTACCGTCACTATTGAGAAAAACTATCTTCAGGCAACAAGAAAGTGTAGTGTGAATTTGTATGGCCGGAGCGCGTTTCAACGAGCGGGATGCCTTGCAGCTGCTGCTTGTAAAGGCTGTAGAGGAAGAGCAACCAACTGCCTTCGGGCCGGCTACGCTCGCCGGCGCAATGCTTGCTGCTCAAAACGCAGAAAGTGACTCGGCACTCCTCGAAAAGAGAGCGGCGGTGCTTTTCTTCCACTTGCCCAAACCGCTCAAGAGCCTCGATTGGATAGCCCTTTTGCCCGAGAATTGGCTGGCTCTGTCCTTCTTGGTGGCTTTTTTGGCCGGCATCGCTTCGAACTATATCGGGTCCACGGGTCAAATCCACGTCGCCTACAATCCGACAGTGCTCTTACTCCTTTGGAATTTGGGAGTTTACACGGTTCTTCTTTGGAGCAGTTTGTTCACGGCCAAAGAATCCCAAAGCGTCAAAACTAAATCGTATCTGAATGAAAGAGCAGCCGAGGCTGGTCTTGCCGCCGACGCACATGGGGAGCAGATTCGAGCGCGCTGGTCCCCCGTCCCGCGCGGCGCGCGGTATCTTATTCCGGGACTTTGGGCTGCCTGCAACCGCTGGTATCTTGGCTTTCAGGCCCGACGCGCCGGCGTCAAGAACGCGGGGCGCGTGCTGGAAAATTTTTTTGTATCCTATTTGCGCGTTGCCCGACCGGTTTTCATCGCCCGCGCGAAGTTCTTTTTGCACTTTGGCGCCATCGGTCTCACACTGGGTGCCATTGCGGGAATCTACCTTCGAGGTTTGTTCTTCGAATACCGGGCCGTCTGGCGCAGCACGTTCATCACGGAGCCCTCGGCGGTCGGTGTTCTTCTCAACGTCTTGCTCCTGCCAGCTTCTCTCATTCTCGATGGCGTGCCCATCAGCTCAGCGAGCATCGAGAATCTCCTCAAGCCGGCCGGCGATGCAGCCGCTCCCTGGCTTCACAAGCTGGCGCTAAGCGCGTTCTTATTCGTGTGCGTTCCCCGCGCGATGCTCGCTTCGCTGGCTGCGAAACGAGCGCGGGCCGCAGCCGGCCGAATCGAAGTAGATGTGGCGGATCCCTATTTTGTTCAAACCATTCGCCGCGTGCGAGAGAGTCATCTCGATCGTATCCGCGAGGAAGCGACTATCGAGATACGGGCGGAGGTTGCCAAGCTGGCCGAATCGCTCGGCGTTTGTGTTCGCGACCGCTTTTTCGATCGTCATGTGCTGCCGTCCATGATTGCGTTTCGGAACGCAGGCGGTCGAATTGCCGACTTGGAATTCGAAATTGAACGCCAGGCCGCTTCCTTTCAGCCGGAGCTTTTGCAGTATCTGTCAGGCGCGAACATGGATTTCCAACGCACAGTGGAAGAACGTCTGCAAAAGATTCTCGGGCGCCGAATCCTAGGTGATCGCCTTGCCTTCGACGAAGCGTCGATTTCGAAACCCGAAGCCTTCGGGACGGCATTGACGGGCTCCGTTGCTCGCGGCTTTACCGATTCGATTGGCATCGGGGTTACTGCGGCCGTATCCGCGGGCGTGGGAACCATCAGCGGGGGAATTGGCAAGAGCCTTGGCATTGCCATACTTTCGAGCCTGCTTGGAACCTCGGGACCAATCGGCCTTTTGCTCGGAGCCCTTCTCGGCCTTGCGGCCGGCGGCGCCGCGTACTGGCTTGGCAAGGATCGTCTCACCGGCACGGTAAAGCAATGGAAAATTCCAGCGGGGTTGCTGAAAGTGGCCTTGCGCGATTCTCGTTTGCAGGAGACTCGGGATCAGGTCTACCAAACCGTAAAGAATGAGGTTCAACAGAAACTAGAACCGTCGGCGTTCGAGATAACGACCCAGCTGTTAGCTGCTGTGTCCGCACGACTGGCCTCGGGCCACATGGATGCACAGGAAAAGAGCCAAAAAGACGACAATTAAGTTCGCGATCAACGATCGGCGCGCGATACAGCGTTTCTGAGAGGCGCCAAAGGAGGAAACATGACGCCGGAAATCATCCGTGCCGTTTTGGCGTGGTGCACGGTCATCAATCTAGGGGTGCTGATATATTGGTTTTTGATTTTCACGTTGGCACACAATTGGATTTACCGTCTTCACGGCAACTGGTTCAAGTTGTCCGTGGAGCAGTTCAATGCTGTCCACTACGGCGGCATGGCTGTTTTTAAGCTCGGTATTATCCTGTTCAATTTGGCGCCGTATCTGGCCTTGCACATCGTTGGCTAAATAATTGATGTCATTCTGGAGGAGCCGCGATAAGGCGGGGCGGTGGCGCGTTGCGGCAAAGCTCGACGAGGTTTCTTTGCGGAGCGGTTAGCGGCGGACCCAGAGGGCGTTCCCGGTGCCCGTTCCTGCGGGCGAGACTTCCGGGTGGCATTTGAGGCACGCCGCGGATAGTTCCACGGGTCCACTCCATCGCAACAAAAACGGGTTCTTGCTTGCATGGGGAAAGTGACAGGTGGTGCAACCGATCACGTCATCCGTAGGATCTCGTGTTCCCCTTATATCGAAGAGCGGTGGTAATTGAGACCGGTCCAATACTCTTCCGGGCTTCGCCACCGGTATGCCGACGGGGTGGCGGAGGTAGCCACGGCCAAAGCCTTTGGTTTCTGCGGCCACAGGATGGCAGCGCAGGCAAAGTTGTGTGGCAAGATCGAGACTCGAAGCCGCGTTGCCAGGCATTCTTCTTTCTCCATCCAGACGCAGAAGCTCGCGTTGCC
>JBFJTQ010000371.1:0-4280 GCA_041625275.1 Binatia bacterium
CCTGGGCCATTGCCACTTCCTATGGGGGAGTTCCCCGCCACGATAGGAACAGCCGTTGGCTTTACTCTGCAAAAAGACGAGCTGCCAGTAGCTGATCTTGTCTCTTTCGTCTCCATTAACACGAGTTCTCGTGAAGACCTCTTTCACCATCGCCGCAACACCGCTCAAGGATTCTTGCGCCAAGAAGCCAATGAGGGGTAATTCCTTTGCAAGATAATTGATCGTCATTGTTACCTCCTGGGTACGTTATGTGACGTTTTAGTCCACCACCCCGCGCTGCAGTTCCACACCCCCCTTACGATCCTCAACGCGATTCAAATAGGACTTCATAACCGATTATCTGCCGGCAAAATGACCCTAAACGTAGTGCCGCGTCCAAGTTCGGAGGTGTAACTTATCGTACCCTTATGAGCGGTGATAATCTGTTGCACGACGGGAAGTCCCAATCCGCTGCCGCCCGACTTTGTGGTCTTGAATAATTGGTAAACATCGACGCCACCAGGAATGCCGACGCCGCTATCGGCGATTTCCATAACGATCATCGGACCCGAAGAATACACTCTGATCGATAAGCACCCTCCGTTAGGCATCGCTTCGACGGCGTTTTTGCAAAGATTTAATATTACCTGCGTGATCTTGGCTGCGTCCAGCATAACGGGGGGCAGGTGACTCTGGTACCCCAGTTCGACGGTAACGCCGGCAGCCCGATGCCCTACCTTTTGGAGACCCAGGACGCCTTCTATGATCTGCGGAAGTTCAGAAAGTTGCAGGTCGAGATCTTGCGCTTTCGCGAGCGAGCGAAAATCCCAAAGCAACTCGCATAATCTATCCGTTTCACGCATCGCATTCTTGATCGTGGACCTCAAAAAGGGGTCGACGATTCCCCTTCTTTTGAATTCAGTCTCGATAAACTCAAGGAAGCTAAAAATGGCTTGGAGGGGATTGCCGACTTCGTGGGCGAAGACAACGGCCGAAATACCCAACAAAGCTAGTCGCTCGCGCTGTTGCGCTTCTTGCTCCGATGGTTGATCGCCTTCCTGATGGCGACTAGAGAGAGCTATAACCTGGCTTCCCTTTGCCGTGTCCCGTTGGGCTTGTCCATTAGATCGATCCTCAAATATTTCAATTTTTTCCAATGTCTCGACTCTCGATCTCATGCTATTTCCTCCAAAGTTACAAAGGGATCCGGTAGGAAGCTGCAATTTTACGCAGACGGCCTGCCATTTCCCAATCGACTCCGACCGTCAACCACGGGGAGAAGAGAAGTTCGGCCCGGAATCAGGTGCTTGTGCGTTGTCGCAAATGTATTGTGACACTAACCCGTTGCCGCTGGAATTGATGTCCAATATTGGACAATTAGACGAGAATCATCGCGGGCGCCGCAGGGCCGCGCCCCGCTTTAGGCGATCTGAGAGAGATAAGCGGTGAGCTTGTTTTCTTTGATGATGAGAAAGCGATCCTTATTCGTCTCGATCAGGCCAAGGTTATGAAATCGCTGCATAAATAGACTGATCCGCGGCCGCGTCGTCCCCACCATCTCGGAGAGTTCTTCATGGGAAATCCTCAACTCGATGCGAATGCTGCGCGGGTCTTTCTTGCCCATTGTGCGCGCCAACTGTAACAGCGTCTGGCCCAACCGCTGCTCGCTATCCACCGTCACCAGATTGGCAATAACCTGCTGCTGGTCGGCAATGCGCACCGCCAGATAACGCACGAAACCCTCAAACAGCGAGTCGCGGCTCAGACGCCCCAAAAATTGCGAGCAAGGTATTTGTTTTAACATCGTTTGTTTCATCGCCGTCGCTGTTTCCAGCCGCGCGCCTAAACCGGATAGGCATAGCTCACCGAAAACGTCTCCCGCACTGTGAATGGCCAGCAGGCACTCCTTGCCTTCGGAGGAAAGCATGAGCAGTTTGATCTGGCCACTTTCAATAAAGTAGACCATCTCGTCCTGATCGCCACAGGTGTAAACGTTAGCGTGTCGGGCAATCGTGATGGCGCGAGTATTGAGGGTCTCGCGCTGCAACGAATCGCGCAGTTGTTGTTTGAACTCGTCGGCTTGAGGCGTGTGTTGAATCATGATCGTGTCTCCTTTTGATGCCCACGATGATTACAACGTCCCTTTGCCCCCCAAGGCGCTCGGTCGGTCTTTTTACGTTCAGTGGCGAACCCTATGGTGGCAACTTGTTGTTATAATTTATATTTTTCTCCGTCTCTTGTCCAGGTGAGATTCACTCCACTGCTTAAGCCTCTTCCGTAGAAACTCCGGTTCCAGTCCAAGCGTATCGCAGACAGACACGAAGGAGAAGAGCCAGCTCGAATCATCGCTAAAAAACCATTTCTCGGCCTCCCGCGCCGTGCGCTGCATACCCGGTATCGTAAGCCCAAACTGTTTCTGAAAACACAGAAAGGCATCTTCCAGCACTGCATACATCAATGCCGTCTCCGGGCACACAGAAGCGAGGCTGACCCGAGAGTCGAAGAACTGTTCCGGCAGCATACCGACCTCGGACGGCCGCTCATACCAGGGCTCCCGGCCGCCAGAGACGGGCTGCGCTGATCGGCTTCGGTGAGCGCGGATGCGTGTGGTGTACATGATCTTGTCCTCCTCATGCGAGGCCTTGGTAATAACGCCCAACAGCCTCTGCGAGATGTCAGCGTTCACCCTCCATGGGCGGTGACTTGTGCTGCGCGGGTCGTCTCGAAAATGCTCTTGGCCTTGGCCAGTTCGTCAGCCGTTCCGTGAGCGATGAAGAGAAACTTGTCAGATTTGAGCGCTGTCTCATACTCAATGATGCTGTTCTTCGACATGCCAATGCTGTGTAACCCGGCACCCAACGCACTCAGCCCGCCGACCATGACGGCACCTTCCATTGCCCTGACAATCCCACTGACCAACGGACCAAACACTATGACTGAGCCGATGCCGGGGATATGAAAGAAGGCCGATCCAAACAGCAAACCCGATAAGCCGCCCCAAAAGTCTCCCAGCTGGCACCAGACCTTCATGCGGTCGCCGGCATTGTAGTAGCCGATAACGCACGCCTCTGTGTAATAGTCCTTGCCCACGATAGAAAGTCTATTGATGTCGAACCCCGCCTTCTGGAGTTCTTTAATGCCCGCTTCAGTCTCAGCGTGGGGGTCATAGATCCTCACCACGGCATTGTTCTTAACCATGGTTTACCTCCGTCGGCTTTGGATTTAACCTATGCTGACGCGGGAGTGGTTTCTGTCCAATTTTGGACGAATTTGAAAAAATATTGCACCGTTCGCCGAAGTGAAAAGGCGGTCTAAGAGGCTGCGAAAAACTTCTGTTTACGGGCTGCTCAGGAGCGGCGCGCGAAAAAAGCGACGAGCGGAGGTGTACTTAGTCAGAAGGTTGGAGCGAAACGATTGAGCGCAATGATGCATATGCGCCTTTTTTAGCAGCCTGCCTAGATGATCTGACTCCCGCTCAAGCCGCTGTTCCAAAGAGAGCTCCGATTCCTGCTGTCACTCCCATGGCCAGTGCACCCCACAGTGTCACGCGCATTGCGCCCACCGTCACGCGTGCACCACCCGCGCGCGCAGCCAATCCACCCAGGAGCGCGAGGAACGCCAGTGACGTTCCAGAGACCACGGGGATCAGACTCGCCTCAGAGACTATGGTGGCGGTCAACAGAGGCATGGCTGCTCCGACGGCGAAGCTGCCGGCGGACGCAAGCGCAGCCTGGATCGGACGCGCACTGAGAGTCTCGGAGATGCCGAGTTCGTCGCGGGCATGCGCGCCTATCGCGTCATAGGCCATGAGTTGATCCGCCACCTGTTTCGCGAGCGAAGGATCGAGGCCGCGGTCAACATAGATCGCCGTGAGTTCTTTGTGCTCGCCCGGGTCGTCTAATTTGAGTTCCGTGCGCTCAAGCGCAAGGTCGGCCTGTTCGATGTCTGCCTGTGAGTGGACAGACACGTACTCACCGGCAGCCATCGACATAGCTCCCGCGACCAGACCGGCAACCCCCGCAACCAACACGTCGCCGTGCGTCGCCTGCGCCGCGGCGACACCAATCACCAGACTCGCTGTCGAAACGATACCGTCGTTCGCGCCCAATACCGTCGCCCGTAGCCAGCCGATGCGTGCCGTGCGGTGTCGTTCCCTGTGGCTTAAAAACATTCTCGACGTCTCCTTGTGGCAAGCAGTCGACTACAAAACAAACTCTTACGCAGCCGCAGTGGCGTACGACGGAAGTGACAGTGCCGATTGTACGACTCTGCCAAAGCCAAACCACGCCGCACATGCAAAG
>JBFJTQ010000372.1:0-4278 GCA_041625275.1 Binatia bacterium
CCACTCCAGGGATGCGATTCTCAAATCCCACGATCTCGGCAACCTTCTCCGTTCGAGGATGCCTAAAGACCTCGACTCGCGGCGCTAGTTGGAGCAGCTTGCCTTGATGCAAGACCCCGACCCGGCTTCCCAATTCAAATGCTTCGTTCCGTTCATGAGTCACCAGTATGGTGGTGATGCCCGTATCGGATAGGACTCTTTGCAGGTCTCTCAACAAACTCTCCCGTGTCGGTTGATCTAGAGCTGAAAACGGTTCGTCGAGAAGCAGCACATCGGGCGCCAAGGCAAACGCGCGCGCTAGACTGGTGCGCCGCGCTTCGCCGCCGGAGAGTGCCCTGACCCGCCGCGCGCTCAGATGCGCAATTCCTAACCGTTCCATCCAGGGCTGCACACGCCGTCCAATCTCGTTTCGCTTCATTCCGCGCAGTCTTAAACCCAACGCTACGTTGTCGTAGACGGTGCCTGCCACCAGCAACGGCTCTTGAAAAACGCTTGCCATGCGCCGCCTCAAGGTGAACGCGTTTTTTCCCGTTGCCATCACACCGAAAAAAGAGACCGTGCCTGATGCAGGCCGCTGGAGGAGTCCCATCACGCGAAGAAGGGTTGATTTTCCGGCTCCGTTTGGCCCGAGGAGTGCGAGCACTTCGCCGGCCTTGACGTCGAGGGCGGGAATCTCAAGGGCGGTCACATCGCCGTGTTCGACGATGATGTCACGCAGCACTACCAGGCTCTCGGCCACCGATGTTGCCCTTGCTGTTGAAAGCGGGTGAGAAAATAGTTGATCACAAAGGTGAAGACGAGCAGGATGAGCCCGAGAGCGATCGCCACATCAAAATTGCCCCTTCCGGTCTCCAGGACGACTGCCGTGGTTAGAACTCTAGTCTGGCCTCGGATGTTGCCGCCCACCATCATGGAGGCGCCGACTTCCGAGATCACGGCCCCGAATCCTGCCATGACGGCAGCAAGAAGCGGCAGGCGTGCCTCCTTGCACAGGAGCCATAGAAGCTGAGGTTTGGATGCGCCGATACCCAGCAACTGCAGGCTCAACTTCGGATCGAGAGACTGGAAACTCGCCATCGTAAGGCCGGCTACAACGGGGAAGGCGATGATGACTTGAGCGACGATCATTCCACCCGGGGTGTAAATCAACTCAAGGAATCCCAGCGGCCCGCTGCGCCACAAGAATATCGAGACGAAGAGACCGACGACAACCGGCGGCAAGCCCATGCCGGTGTTGACTAGAGCCGCAGCCAGCCGTCTTCCGGGAAATCGCCCAAGTGCCAGCGAAGTTCCAAACGGAATCCCCGCAGCCAACGAAATGAAGGTCGCATAGCCGGAAATTTTTAATGAAAGCCACGAGATTTCCCAGACCTCGGGGTCCAGGCCAAGGAGTAACTCAAAGGCCTTTGCGATCCCTTGCCAAATTAACTCCACGCTAAACTCCGAGATCCTCCTCGCGCATTCCGGCTACCGGCACAAACAAGGGTCGGCCAAATTTTTCCACGCCAAACTTTTTGATCACGGCTTGGGTTTCCGGCTCGATCATGAAATCAGCAAATGCTTTTGCGCCCGCGGTCTTGACTCTGGGACCATTGGCAGGGTTCACTTCCATGACCGAATATGTGTTGAACAGCGCTTTATCGCCCTCAAGCAGTACCGTCAGAGACAGCCGTTTATGGAACGCTAAGTAGGTGCCGCGGTCCGTAAGGGTATAGGCATTGCGCTCGTTGGCGATGGCGAGAGTCGCGCCCATTCCTTGTCCCGATTCGAGGTACCAGGAGCCTTTGGGTTCAATCCCCGCTGATTTCCAGATAGACTTTTCCAAGGTGTGTGTTCCCGAATTGTCCCCCCGGGAGACAAATACCGCTTTCGCCTGCGCAATGAGTTTGAGGGCTGCCACCGCAGACTTGGCAGGTGCAATTTTTGCCGCGTCGGCTTTGGGACCGATGATAACGAAATCGTTGTACATCACCAGACGGCGATTTAACAGCTTGCCCGCAGCAACATATTTTTTTTCCAAAGATGGTGCGTGCACCAACACCACGTCCGCATCCCCTTTTGCCGCCAACGCCAGGGCCTGCCCCGTGCCGACCGAAACTGTCTTGACTCGGTACCCCGACTTCTGCTCGAAAAGCGGAACAAGGATATCGAGAAGGCCGGAGTCCTGTGTGCTGGTCGTCGTCGCTAGGATAATGCTCTCGTCCCTCGAGGCAGCTCCCACCGCGCTTGTTCCAGGGATTGAGGCAAAAACGCAGGCAACCAGGAAAAACCGAAATACGATTTGCAACGCGACACAGGCAAAATCCGTAGGCAAGGAGCCCGCATCTTTATGCGTCTTGATCAATTCGCGTCCGTCCCCATGAAGTCATTTGAGCAGCTCGCGGAGCTTGTTGACCGTTGGGGCATCCGCCTTGAACATCCCGTCAACGATTCGGTCCACGTCCTCGCCCGTAACAGGGTCGAGTTCCAGATTGCCCTTTTTGGCCTCCGCGAGGAACTCCGGATCTTTGAGGGTTTCCATAAAACCGCGCCGGAAAAGCTGGACGTAGTTTTTAGGTGTTCCCGGAGGAAACGAGTAGAGATACGTGATGGCGCTTAAATCGTGCAAGGCGACTTCGATCAATCTACGCCCCAGATCAGTCTTCGCGAAGCTGATGGACAAGGGAACGTCCGGAAGATCGCGGTGGGGAGCCGCCGTGCTTTGCAGAACGACCTTTACCTGGCCCGATTCGAGCTGCTTGCGCCACGTGACCTTCGCCGATGCCCAGGACAAACCGCACAGTCCGGCAACCTCTCCCGAATCGACGGCCAGACGGATTTCCGCCGTTCCTTTGTAGCCCGACACGAGTTGCGCTGGAATCCCAATAGCCTCTTTAAGCACTACCGCATTATCGTAAGGAGTTGAACCTGGCGGAGTGGCCCCCAATTTAACCGGCACAGGCGAGGCCAACCACTCCTTAGCGCTCCCAATGCCGCTGGCTTTGGACATCAAGCACAGATCGTTATTTTTAATCGGGGCTCCAATGTACTCAAACTTACGCGCGTCGAACTCGACACCCTTCCGGCCCGTTATCTGGTGCAATACGAGCGTGCCGATCCAGTTTCCAAACGTTAGACCGTCAGGCTTGGCTTGCCTGTAAAGGTAGTTAGTGCCTATGAGAAATCCGGCCCCCGGCATGTTTTCGACAACAAAATTCGGATTGCCGGGGATGTGTTTTCCCATATGCCGGGTAATGACTCGCGAATAGGTATCGAACCCCCCTCCTGGGCTAGTGGCCACGATCAAACGAACGGTTTTTCCGCTATAGAAGTCTTGAGCGGCTCCCGAATTTGCCCAATTCACGGCGGCCAAACCAAATGCTATTGCGAGCGCAACGTGCGAAAATTTTTTTTCCATGATATTTCCCTCCCCCCGATTTGACGATCTCATGCGGTTATCGACCGTACCGGCACGGAACTGCGCCGGAAGATTATTCAGACATATCAGACCCTCATTCTTTACCACAAAGCCGTCGCCGTGGAATAGACCCTGTGACTCTTGCTTCTCGATCATTTGACCCTGAAACGCAGTCCCCCGCGCTTGCAGCCGCCAACCAGACCTGCGCCTCAGCGACAAAATTGACAAGGATGGTATCATCGGTTAACTAGTATCGTGTCTCCGGAATTCGCGACACAATTCGATTCTCATTCCTGGAAACCCGCATGAAGACGGGAGGCGAACCGGAATTCAGTATTTGGATACCCGGTTCCGCGGGTATGGGGGCTCATAGCCCTCCGACATAGCCATCATGGCCAACATCGAACGAAAGGGAGCATGAAGTTCGGCGTTTTTCTTCCAGTCTCCGGTCGAGCCGCTAGCCGAAAAACATTAATGCAGGCGGCCCAGCAGGCCGAGTCCCTCGGTTACGATTCCGTGTGGGCCGCCGACCGGATCATCATTCCGTGGCAGATCAAGACCGTCTATCCCTATAGCCGAGAGGCGACGTTTATTGTTCCTCCGGATCGGCCTTTCTTCGAGCCGCTCACTTGCCTGGCGTTTCTCGCCGGCTGCACCGAAAAGATCGCGCTCGGGATGAGCGTTATGGTGATGCCGTATCGCCACCCGCTCTACTGGGCAAAGATCACCACCACGATCGATCAGCTCTCTGCCGGGAGATTAATCCTGGGAGTCGGTGTTGGCTGGATGGAAGAAGAGTTCGCCGCCATGGGTGCGCCCTTCAAAGAGCGGGGCCAAGTGGCCGATGAGCATCTCCAAATTTTAAAACGGATATGGCACGA
>JBFJTQ010000373.1:0-4272 GCA_041625275.1 Binatia bacterium
GCTTGGGTATCTTCGCCACTCCAGACTCGCCCCTCGCTCTGCCTATACCGGATTTGCAACTGCGGAATCCCGGTTCAATTTACCAAATACAAAGACAAGGCCGGCCAGTAGGTAATGATAACGACCGCAGCCAGCAGGATAAAGAAAAAAGGCAGGGTGGCTCGGTACAGTTCCAGAATCGGCTTCTCAAAGCGGTAACTCGCAATAAACAGATTCATGCCTATGGGAGGCGTAAAGTAACCGATCTGCATATTGGCGAGGAATATAATGCCAAGATGAACCGGGTCAACGCCATAGCTGAGGGCAACGGGGAGAATCAAGGGAACGACGATGACCAATGCGGAGAAAATGTCCAACATCGTGCCCAGAATGAGCAGGAACATGTTTAACAAGATGAGGAACGTGGTCGGACTCGAAACATGTTCGCTGATAAAGCTAAACAGCTTCTTGGGTATCTGGGCGTCGATGAGATAATTTGTCGAGGCCAGAGACATCCCAAGAATGACCAGGATGCCTCCGACCATCACCATGGAATTGCGCATGATCCCCGGCAGGTCTCGCAATGCGACCTCCCGATGGATCAGCACCTCGACTACCAGGACATACAAGACCGTGATCGCGGCGGCCTCGGAGACGGCGAAAAAGCCGCTGTAGATGCCCCCCAAGACTAGGAGCGGCAAGGGGATCTCCCACTTCGACTCTCGCACGGCCGCAAGTGCCTCCTGCCACGAAAGCTCCGCAATCGCTGTCCGAACCGTCCTGCCCTCCCACAGGCTCCATGCGGAAAGCAAAATCAGCATTAACAAACCGGGGAAAAGGCCGGCAAAGAAAAGGCTTTCGATTGTCACCTCACGGGCGAGTCCGAGCTGCTGAACGACAATCCCATACAAGATCAAGGGTAACGAAGGTGCGAAAAGCAAGCCGAGACTGCCGGAAGTCGTTACCAGTCCGAGATTAAAGCGGTCATTGTATCCGGCTTGTTTCAGGGCTGGGTAGAGCAATGCGCCGAGCGCGACGATGGTCACTCCCGACGCGCCGGTGAAGGCTGTAAAGAGCGCACAGGAAGCTAGCGCCACGATTGCCAAGCCGCCAGGCAGCCAACCAAGAAGCGAGGTGGTCAACCGGACCAGTCGATCCGGGGCGCGGCTTTCGCCCAATACGTAGCCAGCAAGGGTAAATAGGGGTATCGCCAGCAAGACGGGCATTTCGGCAATTCGGTAGAATTCGACGGTGATGACGGAGAGGTCGACACCGGCCGCATAGAAGCCGATCATGGCGCTGGCGGCGATCACGGCGAAAAGAGGCGCGCCGAGCAGCGCGAGCCCGAAAAGAACTATGCTGATCCCGAAAGTCAGCGCCAGCCCCCCTTTGCTCGGAAATCTTTGAACTCGGCCACGCTGAGGAAAAGATAGCGCAGGGCGATGACCCCAAAACCCGCGGGCAGGATGAGTTCAATGATCCATGCAGGCAGGTTGCCAAAGGTCAGCGTTCCCATCTCATATTCCAGGAAGACGAATCGGCCGGCGTGGATGGCGACTATGGCGCAGACGAAGAAAGTGAACAGCCCCACGATCGCCTGGCTCAGCGCCTTGGCCGGTGCGGGCAAGAATTTCAAAATCACGTCGATGTTAATATGTTTGTTGTCCCGGCTGGCAGCCAGCGCACCCACGAGTCCTAGCCACAGGACCAGGACTCGTAAAGCCTGGTCTCCCCAAGCCAATCCCATGTCAAACAAATTGCGCAAGAGGATCTGGGCTGCCGCAATAAGAATCATGGCAGCCAGGAGCACGACCAAAACCGCGTCCTCCATCAAAGCGATGAGGCGGAGCACACCCTTGCTCGATTCGATCCGTGCTTCCTTGGTATTCTTGCTATCAGCGTCCGCTGGATTCGCCCTCACGACTGTTTCGATAGGTGCGCAGGTGGCGTTGGAGCGACTCTAAGACCGCCGGCGTGTAAATATTATTTTTGGCCAGACGATTGGTGGCCTCGGCGGCGATGGCGCGCAGTTTCTGGAGTTCCTCCGGCGACGGTCGGACAAATTCAATGCCTTGATTGCTCAGGGCTTGTTTTGCATTATCATTGTCCTTGCGGTTCTGTTTGTTTAATTCAACGACCCCTTGCTCAAGCACAGCGCGGGCAATTTTTTGATCGTTCCGATTGATCTGGTTGAAGGCCCGTTGGTCGATGAGGAGCAACCCGTAAGTATACATCACGGGTGATTCCGTAAGGTATTTAACGGCCGTATGCCATTGCAGTGCGATTGCCCCGATGGGTGGGGTGCCCACCGTCTCGATCAAACCGGTTTGCAGCCCGGTGAGGACGTCAGACACTGGCAGCGGAATGGGCGAGCGGCCTGCCGTTTCAAAAAAGGTCCGGCTGATGGGATCGCCTTCCGGCACCCATGTCTTGAGTCCCTCCAAGTCTTGTACGCTGCGCACAGGACGGCTTGACATCAGGTAGGCGAAGCCACTCTCTGATATTCCAAAGGATACGAATCCGTGCCGTTCCAGTCCCTTTAGCAGTGCTGCGTCCATGCGCGCGCGCACGTAGTCGACTTCCTCATAAGAGCGGAACAACATTGGCAGGCCGTATATCTGGCTATCCGGGTACACGCCCGCCAGAGCCCCGGAGGCCACTCCGCCGCCTTGGAGCTGGCCGATCCGCATTTTACGCAGAACGCTCGCGTCATTTCCCATCACGCCACCCGGGTAGAACTTGAACTGGACGCGGCCTGCTGTGCGTTGTTCGATCTCCTCGGCTCTCTTGCGGA
Source organism: Binatia bacterium (assembly GCA_041625275.1). Classification (GTDB taxonomy): domain Bacteria; phylum Desulfobacterota; class Binatia; order UBA9968; family UBA9968; genus JBFJNS01. Next base: position 2,774 of record JBFJTQ010000373.1, read on the forward strand.
TCTCTTTCATCCAGGCCGTGCCGTCAGGTGGCAGGGTCGCAATCTTGAGGATTTGGGCGTGTCCCGGGAAAGGAAAAGCGGCAAAAACTAACAGAGCAAGAAAAATCGTCAGCGTTGCATGCTTCATCATTGTTATAGGTTAAAAATAATCGTTGGCTGTCGCAAGCAGGCGGCGTGCTTCTTCTTTTGCCATGGCATTGGAGAAAGTGTGCCCCGGGTCAACGGGATCGGAAGCAAGGACTTCCTGAAGCAGCTGCTCATGTAACTTGCGGTCGAAAACAAGGCGCGCGTAGTGCTTGGCGAACAGGACTTTAGCCATCAGGTTGTGGCCGCCGGAAAGCTCGATGGCCCGTTCGAAGTGGGCGCGTGCCTTTTCAGGCTTTCCGCCCAGCGATGGCGGTTGCAGAGTCCCTAGCACGCCAAGGTAAAGATGCGGTCCGCCCTCCTCAAATGTCTCATCGAGTTGGATTATTCGTTGCATGGCGGCCTCGACTTTAGGCAATTCGGCGACGGCATTCCAGTCGTCCCGATGAGCCTGAATCCACCCTGCCCATGATGCGGCCCATGTGTAAAGAACGGGAACATCGGTTAACGTCAGCGTCGCGAGCCCGCGGACGAATTGATCGTAGGGACGGGTTAGCATCGGGCAGACAGCAAGACTTTTTTGACAAAGGGCTCTTATCGCGTAGGCGCGGGCATGGGTGGTCATGCGCTTGGCCCTCTCAGGGTCGTCGACAAACGCTCCGGCGTACGTCGAATACAGTTTTGCTCCCATCAAAAGAAGGCGGATATTGCCTGGATCATCGCTGATCAGACCGTCAATGAGCAGGAGGTACGCGGGCGCACCGGCCTTTACGGTTGCCGGATCGTCCTGATTCAATATCGCCGCAGAAATACTCTCCCCAAGCCGGGTGGTAGCCGAGGTGACCATGGTGTCGCAACCCGCGACAACCGCTGGCAACAGCACCCAGACCAGCGAGCGCGGGCGGTATGGCAGACTACGGAACCGACAAGCCGAAAGGTTTTTTGCCACCGCCCGTTAAAGTAATCTCTTTCGGAGCTCGATGCAATCAGCCCGGGCAACGGTTCAAATCAGTTAACCCGAGGCTCTCTCAATCGCGACATGGAGGTTGCTTACTTGTGTTGGCGCGAGCTTACCGCTGGGAGTTTTTCCCCAGCGCTTGGGGGTTCGCCACGTTGATGGGCTTGCCGGTAGCGAAAGCTAAGATTTGATCCACCGCTATATCGTAATAGGCCTCGTAAGTTTCCCGCGTGACGTACCCCAGGTGAGGCGTGCAGACAACGTTTGGCATTTTGAGCAGCGGGTGCGTGGCACCGACCAGCGGCTCGTTCTCATAGACATCCACGGCGGCAAAACCGGGCCTTCCGGCCTTGAGCGCTTCCACCAGAGCTCCGTCGGCTATGAGTCCGGCACGGCTCGTGTTGACGAGCAAGGCGGACGGTTTCATGCGTCCGAGGTCCTCGCGCGTGACAATACC
>JBFJTQ010000374.1:0-4270 GCA_041625275.1 Binatia bacterium
AAGAGACGCACGAGCATACGACGCCGATGGGCAACCTAAGCTTCGCCGGTTCTTGGTCCGCGTTGGCCAAGTCCTTGGGCTTTACTTACCGCCCAGCAAATTCATGAACGTCCGATCGACCATCTCGTCCAGGGTCACCTTGCGCTTGATCCGGCCGTTGGCGAATTCCTGCTCGGCCACCAACTCGATGCCCTTCTCGGCGATTTTCCCGTTCAGGGGGAAAGAGTCGCGGTAAAGGTCATAGCCGGCCGGGGCAACCTTTGGGTCCATCTTGACGTATTTTCTCAACACCCGAATCGCATCGTCGCGATTGTCCAACGTGTGGCGGACGCCCCGTCGAAACGCGCGCAGGAACTTTAACGCCTGATCTTTTTCTTTTGCCAGCCACGACTCACGAGCCGCAAAGGTCTCATAGGGCCATTCCGGAAAGACGTCCTTAAGGGCCAAGAGCTGGCGGAAACCCAATACCTTTGCCTGTTCCGTGACCGGAAACCAGATAATTGTCGCATCGACGCCTCCGGATGACAGAGCGGCAAAGCGCGCCGGAGTGCTGCCGATCTGGAGAATCGTCACCTCTTTGGGGTCAATGCCAAAATGTTGCAAACTCGCGCGCGTGAGGAAGTCGGAAAGGGAACCGAAGCGGCTGATCGCGAATCTCTTACCTGTGGTCTCTTTAATCGACTTCAAACTCGGATGGGCATAGAGTTCGAAGGGCATGAGATTACACACCCCCCAAAAGTTCTTGACGTCCATTCCGGCAGCCCTTCCCAATACCGTCTCCGCGACTGCGCTGGCCATGATTTGAACGTCACCGCCGGCGAGAGACTGCAGGTTGGTATTGCCGGAGTTAAACATCACCAGAAGCACATCGAGCCCCTCATCTTTGAAGAAACCTTTATCTTCCGTGACATAAAGAGGAAGAAAAGCGACGTTGACCGACGAAACGCCCACTATTAGCTTGGCGTCCAGCCTTGCGGCGCCGGTTCCGAGCGCGAAAAACAGAACCATACTTAAGAACATGAGCGTTTTCGTTTTTTTCATGGCCATGCTCCTTCTATATTTATTATTCCGCCTCTAGACCTAGTGCGTCGGCTATCCTCGATGCAAAAGCCATCAATCCGACCACGGCAAAGAGCTCAATGATTTCAGCAGATGAATAATGCATTTTCAACTCCCGAAAAATCCGGTCTGACACCTTGTGGCCGGACTCGTTCATGGCCACAGCCAGCCGCAAAGCTGCCGCTTCTCCATCCGACATTTGATCGAAGTTCATCTCTTCGGCGCATTTCATCTCTTCTTCCGAGGCCCCGCACTTGATGGCGTAGCGCCGATGCGAGGCGCTGGAGTAGGCGCAGTTGTTGAGTTGAGCCACTTTATAGGCGACTTTCTCCTTAAGCTTCCGATCGAGCAATCCCTCGTTCATCACGGTGTTAAAGTACGCTTCATGGCACCGCAGAACGGGAACATGGTGTGCCAAGACCTGGTACATAACCGGAACGCGCCACTTGCTCATTTTCAGGTCCTCGTACACGGCGGCCACTTCTCCGGTGGCCGACTCGGGTTCAATCGGTGGAACTCTAGGCATGGTTTTTCAATCCTCTGTCAACGGTATATCGATCGCGACTCCCTGCTCCCGGGCGCGCTCGTAAAGTCGCGCTCCGAGAGCGACGTCTTCCATGGCAACGCCGAGAGATTTGAACAAAGTAATGTCGGCATCCGTTTGCCGCACAGCGCCGCCCCGTGCCGCTAACTCTCCGATCTCCACAACCCTGTCCCACGCCACGAAGCCTTGCTCCGTTGCGCTGATGAGCTCGGCGGACTCCTGCCTCGCCTGTTCACGATTGTCGACGGCGACAATCGCACATTTCCTCACGGCCTCGTCGTCGAGTTCCCGCCGGCTCAGCATGTTAGAGCCGATGGCGTTCACATGAGTGCCAGGTCTTAAATGCTTTCCCAACAACACAGGACGCTGGGCCGTGGTCGCCGTGATCATAATATCGGCTTCGTAGAGTTCAGCGTCCGATTGCGCTGCAACGACCGGGAGCTTGAGGCGCTCGCTCATTTCGGCGCAGAAATGGGCAACGTGGGCCGGATTTGGACTGATGACGGTAGCCCGCTCGAGGGATCTAACCGATGCCACACCCCACAATTGTGTTCGTGCCTGTCTGCCAGAGCCGAAAACCGCGGCCGTCCTCGCGTCCCGTCGGGCCAACAAGTCTGTGGCGACTCCGCTCGCCGCCCCCGTCCTCAAAGCGCCCATCTGGAAGACCTCCAGTAGTGCCAGAATCCGCCCGCTTTCGGAGTCGGCCAGAATCAACAATCGCCCCGAGTTGCTTTTGAAAACCAGAGTGGAGGAAACCTTCACCGCCATTCGTGCCAAAGGCGCAACCACCGCAGTGGTGAGCCTCAAGGCACCGCGGGGGAGGTCGATGGATTGCCGGGGAGGGTTGGAGACCCGTCCTTGACCCGCCAGCGTGAAAACCTGTCTGACGGTATCGATGGCGTCCGCCATGGAACCGAGTTTCTCGATGTCTTTCTCGGAAAGGAAGAGCGCCACAACTACTTCAGTCTCACCCTATTCTCGACGAGCGGAGAAACCAATGAATTTACAACCGCTGTATCACCTTTTCCCCAAATAAGCGCATGGAATTCAAGATCTCTTGCTGAGGGAGGCCGGGCGTCCAGTCAAAGCGCGGCAGCATGTAGCTAACGCCAAGGCGAGCTTCATACTCTTTAATTTGATCGAGGCATTCCTCCGGCGACCCGAGAATAAAGCGGCTCTTCGCCAGCCTCTCGAAGGCCCAGCTAAGTTCATTGGGATCGCTCATTGCCTCGTTTTGCTTCCACTTCACATAAATGGCGCGATAGAGCTGCTCCAAACAAGGACGGGCCTTTTCCACGGCTTCGCGGCGCGTCTTGGCGACAAATGTCTCACGGATAATCGGAATCTCAGGATTGCCCGCCTTACCGGCTTCCCTCCAGGTCTTCCGGCACAACTCGACCTGCCGCGTCAATTCCTCAATCGCCGAATGGGGGCCGACCATCCAGCCATCGCCGATTCTTGCCGCCCGTTTCACCGCGCTATCGGTATTGGCGGCAATCCAGATGGGCGGACGAGGTTTTTGCAGCGGTTTGGGATCGACCGTAACGTCTTCGAGCTTGAAGGCCTTGCCCTGATAAGTCACGTGATTCTCTGTCCAGAGCTTCTTGATAATTTCGACTCCTTCGACGAATCGTTGAAACCGCTGCGCTTTGCTCAAATTGAACGCCTTCAACTCGTCGTTACGATAACCCAGACCGAAGGCAAAAAAAGACTTCCCCCCGTTCAGGACGTCGATGCTCGCCAACTCGCTGGCAACCGCCACCGGATGGCGCAACCCGAGGAGCAAGACCGCCGTCCCCACGGCGCAGCGCCTGGTCTCGGCGCAAAGGCGGGCCAGAGCGGGCACTTGATTCAAGCGCTGCAGACCGGGAATATTGTAGTGATCGCCCATTGAGAAGGCGTCGAAACCGACAGCGTCCGCCATGCGCACCTGCTCGATGAGCGTTGGCATCAGCGAAGAACCGGCTTTTTCGATCGACACCTGAGGATTGAGCTGAATGCAAAATTTCATTTTTTTCGATTCCACAGTCCTACCGAGCCAAATTCAGGATTCCACACGCTCGCTCGCGCCGCAAATCATTAGCGCTGACACCGCATAGACCTTTGCCGCCCCGACCAAGTCGGCGATTCTCATGGCGCGGTTCTGCGCCCCGCTCATGGGTTCACGCTGTCTCGGAGGACCGTAGCAAATCGCCGGAATTCCCACTTCATTGAAGACATTGAGATCGCGCCACATGCTTGTTTCTGCCGCGGGCGGCTCGGGGGGCTCCGATCCGAAGACGTAGCGGTGAGCCGCGGTCACCGCTGCGATGAGAGGTTCCGCATTTTTCGCGATGTGGCCCCTAGAATACTGAAAAAGCGCTACATCACACTCGAAGTTCAGCTTGCGGATCAACGCGCCGATTTCCTTCTTGATGTCGTTGGGGTTTTTGCCCGGCACGGTGCGAACATCGATGTAAATGTCGCAGAAGGGATTCGGTCGGCCTACTCCGGAGGAACCGCGCACATCGACGATCTGCGCCTTGGGGACGATCGTGCCGCCGCTGAACCTCATGGTCTCTCGCCGTTCGTAGTCCACGGCCCATTCTTCGATAGCCATGATCACATGAGCGGCCTTCGCAAAAGCGTTGGGATTCTCCCTTATTGAATTTCCCCGTTCCAATCGGG
>JBFJTQ010000375.1:0-4261 GCA_041625275.1 Binatia bacterium
CGACGAGGAACCGGCGTGTAGAGATTCCCAAGGGCAATGGCAAGACCCGGAGGCTTGGGATACCCACCATCAAGGATCGAGTGGTTCAGGGAGCCGTAAAGCTTATCTTGGAGCCGATCTTTGAAGCCGATTTTCACAACAGTTCATATGGTTATCGGCCCCAGCGCACAGCGCATCAAGCGCTGGATTGTGTGGTGCATGGGCTGGTGCAAGGGCTCACCCAAGTCATCGACATTGATCTTAAGAGTTACTTCGACAATATACGGCATCACCATTTACTTCAGAAGCTGGCCACGAGGATAGCAGACCCAGCGATTCTGCACTTGGTCAAGCAGATCCTGAAGGCCACTGGCAGGCGCGGAGTGTCCCAAGGGGGAGTGCTTTCGCCGCTGTTGGCTAATGTGTATCTGAATGAGTTGGACAAGGCGATGGAAGAGGAGATGGTTAAGCGCAGGAGAGAAGGGAAATGGGAGCGAGTGATTTATACTCGTTACGCCGACGACATGGTGGTGTTGGTGGACGGGTATCCTCAGTGGAAGCCGCACGTTGGATTGATCAGGAGGCGGCTGGAAGAAGAGCTAAGGAAGGTCGAGGTTGAGATAAACGAAGAGAAGACGCGGGTGGTGGACTTTGGCAATGGGGGGAGTTTTGGGTTTTTGGGGTTTGATCTCAGAGAGGCCGAGAACCGGATCGGTAAGAAATTTGTTCTGCGCACACCGATGAAGAAGAAACAATGTGAGCTTCTCAGGCGTGTCGGGAGAATTTTGAAGTTTTCTCGGCATCGAAAGCTCCGGGACGTGCTGGAGCAGATCCGGCCTGTGATTGTGGGTTGGGTCAATTACTTTCGAGTGGGTAACGCGCGTCAAGCGTTTGAATGGATTCGCTTTGAGATGATGAGGAAGATACGCCGGTTTGCAATGAAGCAGAAAGGCCGCCCCGGCTGTGGCTGGAAGAGATGGAGTAACGAGACGATCTACAAACAGTGGGGACTGGTCAATGAGTACGGTGTCCAGTACTTCTACCGATCGCCCGTGAAAGTGTCTCCGGCACACTAGGCCGATAGCGCCCTATGATGAAAAGACTCAGGAAAGCCGGATGACCGAAAGGGTCACGTCCGGTTTGACGTGGCGGGGGCTGGAAACGGATTTACGGTGGAGCTAGTGAGGCACCGTCAGACGAAAGAGACGGTAACAGATAGGTTTCACCTACGAGATACCGCGCCAGTCCTCGACCCTTTTTAATATGGTGCCAGGCATGATTGATTGACCTATTTAGAATAGTCTTCGCACTAAAATCGTCCTGTGGTCCATTGGTCAAACCTTTCGACTGGTTCTAAATGGCCCGGTGCGGGGGCTAGGCTTTTGGCCGGGGTTGCTAGCGAAACCTAAGGGCCGAGGCGAGTGCAGAATAGGTACTTTTATTTGCTTCCAGCAATATCTCCGGCGCGAGCTTCGCACTGATTTTCACATTTTGTCCTGCGGCTGACGACCAGCTCCAGATGAGACCCCATCGCGAATTGTCGGCCTGCAACTTTGAGAATCTGTTAAGCTCTTAAGACCAGGTGTAGCATCTTGCGCTTCTTTGACGGCGTATTACAATTGCGATAATCTGTATATACGCAATAGATGGAGGTGCACTCATGGCGAAGGCGTTGACGTCGCTCCGGCTTGACGAACAGCTTGTAAAGCGGGCCCAAAAAGCCCTCGGAGCAAAGAGCAGAACTCAGACCATTGAAATGTCTCTGCAAGCCGTCGTGGAGACGGAGAAACATCGCAAGCTGATCAAGCGTTACAGCGGAAAGGCGAGGCCTGGTGACTTTGAGCACAGCTAACCTCGCGATTCTGGATACTTCGGTTTACATCGACAACTTGAGATCCGGGCGGTTTAAAAACGAAATTTTGGATCTCAAATTCGTCGTGCGTTGCAGCGCCGTGGTTCTGGCTGAATTGTCCAGGGGCGCTCGCTCAGGGCCAATGAAGCGATTCGTCGACGACTTGGCAAGAAACCTCCGGGTCATCGCTCCCGACGAGCGGGAGTGGGTCGAATCGGGAGGGGTCGTCAATCGGCTCGTGGCCGCTCGAGGCTACGACATTCACAAAGCCAGGGAAGTTCATTTTGATGTTCTCATTGCTCTCACCGCGCGGCGCATCGGGGCTTACCTCATTACGTGCAACGCAGGGGATTTTACGGCGATCCGCCGCTATGTCAACTTTAATCTCATTTGCTGGTGAGGCAAAACCTACCGGTCGCTGACCTACCCTCACGCCACTAATTTCGTACCCATGCGGACCGTTTGAAGCCAAAGCCCCTCCTGTAAGAAATCGCGGGGTCTTACGACTATTGAGTTAGAGCCAGAGTGGGTTTACCGCTCGGAGCTTTTTGAAATTCCGGGGTGGTAGTTCCACTTTAATACAAAAAAGGAGGTGTCGCATGTTCGGTCATGCCAAGAAAATTTTGTCCGTAATCGGAATTGGTCTCCTCGCTGGCTGCGCGGCAAGCAAGCCAATTCCTATCCGTCAGGGTCCACCGATTGCCGCGCCAGCATACACATCGGGCGAACAGTGGGCCTATCACGTCGTAAGTCCACAAGGTGGACCCGCGAATGTGCGGATCAGCTATAACGGGGGAAAGTTTGACCATGATAATAGGGAGATATGGGATGGGACCGTCTGGGCCACGGTCTATCGTGCCGACTCAAAGCTTAAACCGCTCAGTTTTCCCCTCGCTCCAGGGAAAACGTGGACCTATGATTATGAAGCGGAGGGTAGGCGAGGTACATTTGTGAGACACGCGGAAGTGAAGGTGATAGGGCCTACAGCACAACCCGTGAAAACACGAGCTGGACAGTTCAAAGCAACGGAAATTCGCAGAGTGGAAACCTGGGGGAGTGCTCAGCGAGAGACGACGTACTTTTACAGCCCAGACACAAACAGTGTTGTGAAATTAAGGTCTACAATCTACACCAACGCTGGTAACAGGGATTACGAAATGGAACTAGTCAAATATAACGGGGGGCGTTAAGGGGGCATGATCGCCGCGAGCCGCGTCAGGCGGTAACTACGGCCTCATGGGTCACAGATTGTGGAGATTTTGCTGGTTCGTTGACCTCTGATTCATGCCTATCGTGTGTTATGATCTATAAGCCTCTTGGATTTACCGTTAGGTTAGAGGGGAATCCTTTATGAATCCCTCCAAAGACAAACTGACGAACCTTTTGCGCCGCCTGCCTGATCGAACACCTGCCAGCGGGGACAGAGGCGGGTGTCCTGATGAGGAGGCACTGGCGGATTATCTCGGCGGGAATCTCGCAAAAGATGTAAGCGCCAATCTGGAAGAGCATCTGGCGGGTTGTTCCGCCTGCACCGGTGAGCTGGCGGCGGCTTATCAGGCCGGGGCGGAGGAAGAGGTCGGACAGGCACCTCAAGTTCTTGTGGAAAGACTCAAGGGCCTCGTACCGGACAAGCAGACCGTCTTCGATCTTGTGGTTCGCCTGACGCAGGATACCCTTGAGTTGATGCGCGCGTCGGTGCCCGTGACATGGCCAGTCCTGGCAGCTTCCGTGCGTGGTGGAGAATCGCCCGCGGCGGGCAAGGCGCTGCGGGTAGGAAAAGACATGGGACGGTTCAAGGTGACGGTGGAGTTGGAAGCCGCAGAGAAGGGGAGTTGCCAGCTCGATGTCCATGTGAGCGACGAGTTGGGCCGCCCGGCCGAGGGAGTTCGCTTGGGACTATCGTCCGGGGGGCGAGAACAGGCTTCATTTTTGACATCCGCGGCAGGCGATATCGTTTTCGGGGGGATTACACCAGCCGATTATCAGCTAACGATCAGCGATCGGGGCGGATTGGTGGGAGCCATTGAGCTGAGCTTGACTCAAGAACGCTGATATCTGTAAAAGACTGATTAGATCCTTTGACGATCGCGCCCATGGACAAACCGAGCTTAGTACTCGACCTGACGCGGGTAGGTGACGCGCTCAAGGTTGTTCTGGACGAGAAAGACGGTAGAGGCGAACGCACGCTTCGCCCTTACGAGATCCATGCGGTCGCCTGGGAGCAAGTCGACAAAGAATGCCGGATAGTTCTCAGCTTGCTTGGCCGCGCCAGCCGAAATGCCGATCAGAGCCCGGAATGTGTTGCCAATCTCAAGCGATCGGGCGAATTGCTCTTCGATCTCCTTTTTCCGCCGAAGGTCAAAGGTAAAATTGCGCGGACAAATTCCCAGATTCTGACGCTTCGCCTCGACGACAGCCTCCTCTACATAC
>JBFJTQ010000376.1:0-4251 GCA_041625275.1 Binatia bacterium
AGCTGGATTCTACGGCGGCCTGGGTCGGTTCTGGGATCAGGGGCGGCTTTACGAACGAGCGGCTGTCGAGGAGAGCGACAAGGCGACAATATCGACGTTCCTGGTCAATGCAGGCATTGCCTATTCGAAGGCGCGGGACAATCTAAACGCCGAACGAATGTGGCGCAGCGCAATAGGGGCGGAGGCAAGCGACCCGAGGCCGTACCAGCTTTTGGCGACAGCCGTTTATGGACCCAAAAAAAATCTCGGCGCGGCAAGAGAGATTATTTCCGATGGGATCCGAAACGGCGCATCGCCGCTGTTACTTTACCTGTCGCTTGCCGAAGCTGCCGGCAAGGCGGGCAGTGCCGTTGAAAGTAAAGCGGCGCTAAGTTCAGCCCAAGCTGAAGTCAAAAAGGCTCTCGGGAAGAGCGAAGACCCCTACGTCCTGTACCTTTTGATCGCGGATGCGGCGCGCAGGCTTCGCGGCAAGGAGGAAGAAAAAGCGGCTCTTCTGGCAGCGCTGGATCACAGGCCCCGCGCTTCCAATACTCTATTTCGTCTGGCCAATCTCTACTTCGAAGAGCGCGACTTTGACCGTGCTGCGTTTTATTACGGCAAGATTGCCACCATCAGTCCCAACGCAGCCGACGTTTATTTTCAGTTAGCGGTCGCCGAGGAAGGCCGCTATCACTTTTCAGCGGCGGACAAGGCCTACGCGCGGGCGGTGGAGCTGGCGCCGGATAATAAACTATTCAAAGAGCGCTACGATTCCTTGAGACGTAGAGTCGCGGCTGATCGTAAGAGCTAATTGCGGCGCAGGCAACGCACAAGAGCGGTGTTCCCGCGGTCCTTATGGATCAAACTCACGAGGAGTTCGCGTCTCACTTCCTGCCGACTTGCTCCGTAAAGGGTTCGATTCGAGCATGAGACTCCTGTTCATACTGCCGGAATATCTACCCCATCCCGGCGGCGGGATCGCGACGTTTTATAAGGAGCTGCTGCCCAGCTTTGTTCAATTGGGCCACGAGGTCGACGTTGTCGTTGGCAGCGCCTTTACGCAAGGGAATGGCATATACGACATCGACGGCGTGAATATCTACTCCTTAAAAGCGGAGTTGTTTTCTAAGTACAAGTGTCACTTTGCGAAATTCGAGATATTCCCCGAATTGCAAGCTCATCTGGCATCCGCCTGGGCTATGTGGGAGCAAGTCGAGGGGGGTAAGACTTTTGACGTCGTAGAAACCACAGATTGGGGACTTGGGTTTGTGCCGTGGATTCTTGAAGCCCGCGACTTGCCAGTCATAACACAACTACACGGGAGCGTAGGTCAGATAGAACAGGTAGACCCAATTAACGGCGCGGAATTACAAGGCGACATGGTCAGGCTTATAGAGAATCAGCTGCTAAAACAGTGCGCTCACGTGCAAACTTATAGCATCGGCAACAAGGATCACTGGCAAAAACGTTTGAACCGGGAAGTCGAGTATGTGCCTCCGGCGTTCGGGGTGTCAGATCGCCATGGCTTATGCGATAACGCTCATCGAGCAGACGACGGGCTGGTGGCGGCGCGGGTTCAATTTTGGAAAGGACCCGTTGTTTTGTGTGAAGCGATGCGCCAGCTCCGCCCAGAAACTTTGAAGGTTGCGTGGGCTGGGCGAGACACGGTCTTCAAGCGCAGAGACACTTGGATGTCGGACTATCTGAAGAAAGCTTTCCCCGATATCTGGGGTAACACCGTAATGCCATTGGGGGAGAAGCCTCACCAAGAGATGCTTAAGCTTCAGCGCAAAGCCCGGTTCGGCGTTATTCCCTCCGTTTGGGACGTGTTCAACTTCACCTGTGTGGAATTCATGAGCCAGGGAAGACCTGTAATTTGTTCCGAGGGCGCGGGGGCCGTGGATCTTGTCCAGCACAACAATAACGGTCTTCGGGTTCCGGGGAACGATGTCAAAGCACTCGCGAGCGCCATTTCGCACATGGCTGAGATGGGCGCTGAGGCGATGGGTCGAATGGGACATAACGCGAGCGAGACCATCAAACAAAGACTCAACCCAGTGACGATCGCCAAGCAGAAATTGCAGCGCTATTGCGAGATCAAGGAGCGAAACTCGAGTAAGAATGAGCCTGATGAATGGCTGCGCCGTTTTCTCATGCCGGGATGCGGCAGTGAAAAACTGTCAGCCATGCTGGATTATTTACCGCTGAAAAGATTGTCAATGTATGTTATCAGGCGGGGATTAAAAAAGATCTGTCTGCGATGAAGAATCCAACCTTGGCACTGTGCATCCCGGCGTATAACGCCGCGCGCCATCTTCCTCGGCTCCTTGACTCCGCCGCCGAACAGACGCGTCCTTTCGACGAAGTTTGGGTCTATGACGATTGCAGCACGGACGATACCGCTCAAGTGGCTAAACAATTCGGCGCCATAGTCGTTCGCGGCAATGAGAACCGAGGATGCTCATTCGGCAGAAACAGGCTCGCTGAAAGTACGGGTTGTGATTGGCTTCATTTCCATGATGCTGATGACGCGTTGTATCCGAACTATGTCGAGAATGCTCACAGATGGATGAATGCTCAGGATGCCCCGGACGTGGTTTTGTTCAGCTACGAATACAGGCAGAATGTTACCAGCGAACTGATTTCAACAAGATCCTACGATCATGACAGGCTTCGCAACGATCCGATCCGTTATTCGATCCTCGAACAAATAAACTGCATCTCCGGCCTGTATCGTCGAAGGTCATTTCTTGCAGCCGGCGGGTTCGACCTCGATCCGAATGTTTTGTACAACGAGGACGTGGCTATGCATTGTCAATTGGCTCGGGCGGGGCTTCGCTTTGCGGCCGATTCAACGGTGGCGGCGGTCAATTATCGCGTCGGCGGTTCGATGTCGCAGGCGAATCAAATGAAATGCGCGCGCGCGCATTATCATGTCCTGAAGAAGGCCGCGGAAAAACTAAACGGTGCATATGCTGAGGAAATCGCGCACAAACTGTGGCTAGTCGCGGGCGTGTCGGCCTCTTATCTTGACTGGGAGGCGTGCGATGCAGCCGTTCGATTAGCCGTGCAGCTCCGGGGAAGGGCCCCTGCCGACGCCGATTGGCGCTTGAAGGGATTGTGCGCAATCGATCCGCGCATGGCCCTGCGCATTCGAGAGTTTTGGATACGTTTGCGAAAACCGCACCTGCGGACAAACCACCCTCGCTTTTCACCTGCATCGATTTGACCATGGAGCCTTTGGTATCGATTCTCATCCCAGTTTACAACGCGGAAAAATGGCTGGGAGAAAGCATCCGATCGGCGTTGGCTCAGACGTGGCAACGGAAAGAAGTCATTGTGGTGGACGACGGCTCCACGGACAACAGCGTTGCCGTCGCACGCGGCTTGGAGTCTGCGACGATCAAAATTATTGAAAAAGTAAATTCCGGAAGCTCGTCGGCGCGGAATCGAGCCTTGCGCGAAGCGCAAGGTGATTATATTCAGTATCTCGACGCTGACGATATTCTCGCTCGGGACAAGGTTGCGCAACAATTGGAGCGTTTACATTTAGAGTCCCCCGATGCGGTTTCCACAAGCGCTTGGGAAAGGTTTTACTGCGCTAATACGACAACCGTGACCTTTTCCCGCCATCCGGACTATAGAGATTACGAATTCCCTATAGATTGGCTCGTCCAGTCTTGGAGTGGCAAGGGTACAATGCCGCCAATCGCGTGGCTATTACCTAGAAGTGTGGTGGAGAGGGTGGGTTGGTGGAACGAAGGATTAAGCCTGAACGATGATACGGAGTATTTTACGCGAGTCGTCCTGCGAAGTCGCAAAATCGTTTTTTGCCCGGAGGCTCGGGGCTACTATCGTTCCGGCAACTCAAGCCTGAGCGGCCGGCGCTCTAGAGCCGCGCTCGATTCCTTCTTCCAGTCGTGCGAATTATGCACCCGCGAATTGTTGAGTTTTGAAGATTCCGGCAGGACCCGGCATGCGTGCGCTAGTCTGTGGCGGCATTTCGCGTATTGGACGTATCCAGACGCAGCCGATCTTGTACGCTTGGCTGAGGCCAAGGCTGAGTCGTTAGGAGGAAGCGCATTGACACTCGAGGGCAGCCCTCATTTCAATTGGGTCCGGGGCTTGCTCGGGTGGAAGGCGGCGAGAAGGATTCAAAGGGCGTATTATCGCGTCAGGTACTCCTAGTGCAGTGTCCCCAACGCTTCTTTACATTTGGATGCTCCACAGAGGCAGGCCTTCTGCCCGTGGTCAATAGGCCGATGCCTTGTA
>JBFJTQ010000377.1:0-4248 GCA_041625275.1 Binatia bacterium
AGAAATCACAGCTCTCGGTCATGTCTTTCAAGCTAAAGCCAAACGCTTGAACAGCGCTAAAGCTTTTCTCCGCTCCCTCATCGACGATTCCTTTCTTTTTGTGCTCGGCCTACTAAACATTCCGCCTAAATTTGTCCGCACTCAGGGAGTCTCTCCATTTGCGGAAGCGCGGGATACTTGCGAAACAAACAAGCTTGATTCTAAGGGTAACTTCTTGGTATGAGTCGACCCGGCTTACTATTCACTCTTGAAGACGGCTGGCATGAATATCACCAAGGACCGGTGTGGCCAAGCCATCTGCATCGTCCTTTCGGGCACGGGGACCGACGGTGCGTTCGGATTGGAAGCGATTGAAATAGCAGGCAATGGCGCTAGACCAGGCACTCGTATTGCCGGCGATGGTATTGGTCACGGCACGACATGTGACGTAAAGATGACGTGATGGCGACAAAGCCCAACAGCCGAGGAAGGCCGGTCAGAGCGCAAAAGACGCTGCGCGCGACGCGCACCAGCATCGCCGCCATGGCGAGAGAAGAAGTCCAGGCCCTTGTCCACGAGCTTCAGGTCCACCAAATGGAACTGGAAATCCAGAACGAAGAACTCCGCCGCGCACAATTGGAGCTGGTGGAATCGCGTGATCGTTATTCCATTCTGTTCGATTCCGCCCCCGTGGGATACATCACCGTGGACGCTGACAGTAGGATTCGCGAAGCCAACTTGACCGCGGGGAAGATGCTGGGTGTCGAGCGGCGAGAGCTTCTGAAAAGGAAGCTTTCAAGCTTTGTTGCTCGCGAGGCCCTGGACAACTGGCGCCTGCACCGCCAGGCGGCATTTGCCGGCGATACGCGCCACAGTTGCGAGCTGGCGATGCACAGTTTGGACGGCAGGCCGCTCGTCATGCGTTTGGAAAGCATGGCTTTCGGGAGTGGACCGGACCGCCGCTGCCACATCGCGCTTATTGACGTAACCGATCGTAACCAGGCCGAGGTTGCGCTGCGGCGGCTGACTCAATTCCCGGAAAAGAATCCCGGTCTCGTGCTGCAGATCGGCAAAAAGCATGACCTGCTATATGCCAATCCGGCGGCCCGAGCATGGTTGGCGGAAGAATGGACGTGGAAAGCAGGCGCCGCCCTGCCGAGGCCCCTCGCCGCGTTGGCTGCCGACGCGCACCAGTATGGCGTCAGCGTCCACGCGGAATTCATTGGTGCTTCCGGAAGCGTGTTCGCAGTTTTTGCGGCGTGCCCCCCAGGCGAGGACTACGTTAACGCTTACGGTTATGAAATTACAGAGCGAAAGAGGGCGGAGGAGGCCCTGCGCGAGAGCGAGGAACGGCTGCGATTGGCGGCCGAGGCGACGGGGTTTGGCACCTACGACTTCGACCCTCGCCGTTGCAAATCGGTTTGGTCGCCACAACTGTGTGCGCTCTTTGGCCTGCCGCTGATGAAAGAGGTGAGCGCCGAGTTGTTCACGAGCGTGGTGCATCCGAAGGACCGTGCGAAGTTTCCCCGTCGTGTCGAGCAGGCGCTCGACCCCGCCGGGCAGACCCGGCACGAGTTCGAGTATCGCATCGTTCGTCCCGACGGCGAACTACGGTGGGTGCATGACACGGGGCGCAGCTTATACGAGGGCGAGGGCGTCGAGCGGCGGGTGGTTCGCGTAGTTGGCACCGTTCAGGACGTCACCGAACGCAAGCAGGTCGAGCAGGCGCTCCGCCAGAGCGAGGAGCGGCTGCAACACGCTCTCGCCGCCGGGGCCATGGGGACGTGGGAGCGAGATTTTCGCACCGGTGAGATTAAATGGGACAAAGGTACATACAAAATGTATGGTATCGAAGCTGGCACGAAGATCGATATTGATTTTTTTCACGCGCACGTCCACCGTGAAGATTTGCCGGTGATGCTGGCCGCCATCGAGGACTCGGCCTCTCGCGGAAACGAATATCGAAGCGAATTTCGCTTTCTACGGCCCGATGGCAACACGATCTGGATACAGGCGCGAGGCGGGCTGCGCCGCGACGAATTCGGATCGGCCACGCATATCGCGGGTGTTAACTTCGAGGTCACGGAGCGCAAGCGGGCAGAGGAGGCCCTGCGCGCTAGCGAGGAGCTTTACCGGGCTACTTTCGAAAATGCCGCTGTGGGAATCGCGCATGTGGTGCCGGACGGCCGGTTCCTTGGAGTCAATGACAAGCTTTGCCAAATTCTCGGCTATCGCCGCGAGCAATTGTTAACCAAGGCTTTGCAGGATCTCACCCATCCGGACGATGTCGAAGGCAATCTAACCTTGTTGAAGCGGGCGCTGGCTGGGGAGATTGAAACTTATACTATGGAAAAACGTTATATCCGAAACGACGGTTCAACTGTTTGGACGAATCTTACGACGTCGCTCATCCGCGAGCCGCGGACGAGGGCGCCGCTTTATTTCATTTCGATAGTCGAAGATATCACCCAGCGCAAACGCGCCGAGGATCAACTCCGTCACCTTACTGAACAGTTGGAGCAACGGGTGCTGGCGAGGACCGTGGAGTTGAAAAGCACGCAAGACCAACTTCGCGCCCTGACCAGCCGTCTCCATGATCTGCAGGAAGATGAGCGTGCTCAATTGGCGCGCGACCTTCACGATGAGTTCGGCGCCGCGTTGACGGCGCTCAAAGTCGATCTTTACTCGATCATGGAGCAGTTGCCTAGAAAAACTATTGCTCTGAAACAAAAAGCCGGAGCCATGTCGGCGCTTATCGACAACACTGTGGATTCACTGAGGCGAACCGCTGCGCTGCTCAGGCCGAGACTGTTGGATGATTTTGGCCTGGTGGCGGCCATCGAGTGGCAAACCCAAGAATTTGAGCGGCGGACGGGAGTTCGTTGCCAGACTACCTTGCCCGAGGGATTCAGTTTGGATCGACAACGTTCCACGGTTTTTTATCGCATCTTGCAGGAAGGTCTGACCAATGTGCTCCGCCATGCGAAGGCAACGGAGGTCGTCGTTCGTTTGTGGGAGGACAGCGGCAAGGTGCTGCTTGAGATCAAGGACGATGGTATAGGAATCAACCCCGAGGCCATCTCCAATCGCAAATCCTTCGGGCTTATCGGCATGAGGGAACGGGCTTACGCTTTTGGCGGCGAGGTCAGCGTGGAGCGCAGCTGGCGTGGAGGCACGGTTGTCACGGTTGAAATTCCCCGCAATAAAAGAGTATAGCCTAATCCAATTACATAAATTGTCACCGCGGGGAGCCCTCTGTATGTGAGCGCCTCTGTTCTATGGTTCGAGGTTCTGTGTTCGAAGTGGCGCCTTCGATTCGGTTAAAGGTTTTGCCGTAAGGGTTCCAAGCATGGATGCGGGAACGTTGAACTTTGAGCGTTCAACGGACTGAGAGCATGGCCAAAATTCTGATTGTCGAAGACCACCCAATCTTCCGCCGCGGACTGAAGGAGATCCTCACCGGCTGTCAGCGGTTTACAGTGGGAGAGGCTGAAGACGCCGTTAAGGCTACACAGCGCCTGGGCCAAGAGCGTTGGGATGCATTGATACTCGACATCAGCTTACCTGGGAAAAGCGGCCTGGAGCTAATGAAGGAAGTAAAGATTAGTTATCCCACCCTTCCGGTGCTCGTGCTGAGCGTTCAAGCGGAAGATCAATACGCACTCCGCATGCTCAAGGCTGGCGCTGCCGGCTATCTCACCAAGGATCGCACCCCGCAGGAGTTGCTCACTGCTTTGACTAGAGTGCTGCAGGGGAAAAAGTACTTGAGCGAGTCCCTTGCCGAGCGAGTGCTCGAGCAATTAGGAAGTGAAGCCGACAAACCGGCGCACGAACTTCTCTCGGACCGGGAATTCGAGGTGCTAAGGTTGATCACGCAAGGAACGGCGCCGAGAGATATAAGCCGCAAGCTCCACGTCAGCCCGCGCACGGTGAGCACTTATCGCGCCCGATTGCTGCAGAAGCTGAATCTCAGAAGCAACGCGCAGCTTGTCCAATACGCCATCGCCAACAAACTGTTTGAAACGTAGCCGCTGAGAAAGTCAGCCACAAATGACACAACGCGGCTACGCCGCAACCAAAGCAGTGTTTCACCGCAGAGACGCGGAGTTCGCAGAGTTCGGAATATTTCCTTGATTCAAAACTCCTTGCTCCGTGTTTTCAGTGCCTCTGCGGTGAATTTTCTTTCTGATTGATATCTCAAGTCTGGCCATCGGAAAATTCACGCAAGCTGCGAAAACTTTTAAATGGTTCTTCCGGGTGTCCTATGAA
>JBFJTQ010000378.1:0-4236 GCA_041625275.1 Binatia bacterium
GGGAAAGAGGTGGACAGCGTTGCCGCATCGGCGCCGCTGGTCAGGGGTAGCGGCCAGATCATTTACGGCAACCGTAACTGGGCCACGGGCATCGAGGGCGTGACACCGGAATTTCAGGAAGTCCGCGAATGGGAGATTGCCGAGGGGCGCTGGTTCAATCATGACGAGGTCAAGTCCGCGGCCAAAGTCGCGCTCCTGGGCGAAACAGTGGTCAAGAATCTTTTTTCCGGCGACGATCCCGTAGGCCAGATCGTGCGCATCAACCTGGTTCCGTTCACGGTCATTGGGGTCCTCAAACCTAAGGGCGAAAGCCCAAACGAGCGCGATCAGGACGATAACATCATAGTGCCGCTTACGACGGCCAAAAAACGGTTGCTCGGAGGACGGCGGCTCGAAGGCCGACTGGTCAATATCGTGTACGTCAAGATTAGGTCCGCGGATGCGATTCCCGGCGCCGTCGCGGACATTCAACAACTCTTGCGTCAAAGACACAAAATCAGGCCCGGTCAACTGGACGATTTCACAGTGCGCAATTTGTCGCAGATCATGGAGGCGCGGGCGGATTCCTCCAGGGTCATGACGCTGTTGCTGGCAGCGGTGGCGTCGGTGTCGCTCGTCGTCGTCGGTATCGGCATCATGAACATCATGCTCGTCTCGGTGACCGAGCGCACGCGGGAGATTGGTCTCCGGGTGGCTCTCGGCGCGCGCCGGCGCGACATCCTGTTGCAATTTTTGATCGAGGCGGTGACCTTGTCGTTGATCGGCGGACTCATTGGCGTGGTTCTCGGCATCAGCGGCTCGTTCGGAATGGCGTCGCTGGGGGACTGGCCTACGCTGATCCAGCCGCAATCGGTCATGCTGGCGTTCAGTTTCGCCGCCGCCGTGGGCATATTCTTCGGTTTCTATCCGGCACGGAAGGCGGCGCGCCTCGATCCCATCGAAGCGCTGCGCTACGAGTGACCCATGTTCCCTCAAAGGAGAATGCTGGAAATAGCCCTCTTTGTTCGGATCTAGGCGGAATGGCATCTCTCGGCGCCAGCACGAGCCATGCCGGGTCCTCCGCGGGCGGTCACAAATGCCGGAGTCTCATCTTCGCTGTGCGGCCAGGTCGATGTGCAGGTTTTTTTTTCCTTCGA
The DNA here is from genome assembly GCA_041625275.1 of Binatia bacterium. Lineage (GTDB taxonomy): Bacteria > Desulfobacterota > Binatia > UBA9968 > UBA9968 > JBFJNS01. Next base: position 1,137 of record JBFJTQ010000378.1, read on the forward strand.
TAGACGCTATAAAGGGTCGCTATTTTTGCTAAGGGAGGAAGCATCATAATGACACCGTGGGGCAGGACATTCCCGCAACGATTTAGCCTTTTGCTGGTGCTAACGGTCGTGTGCTGGTTGCCTTCTTTGGGACGGCCCGCAGATGCGCCGGCGACGGCCATGCAGCTCACTCGCCAAGCTGCCGATCCCAGCGATCCAGGAATATTGAAGCTGGAGGAGGCGGTTCTCATCGCGCTGGAAAATCATCCCAATCTTCGGGCGGCGCGCGAGCGGATCGCGGCTCAGCAAGCGGTGCTGGGACAGCAATTGGCGGCATATTACCCGACTATCACTCTCGCCAACCAGTATCGCACCTCCCAGAGCAGTACCAGCGGCGGCGCATCCGAAGCGTCGGAATCTTATTCCAGCCAGGCTAGTTTCAACTTGACGCTCTACAACTTCGGGAAGCGCGAGGGCGCGGTGCAGGCGGCGCGGGAAACCTTGAGCGCCGTCGGCCATAATTATCAGACCGCCGTGGATGGCGTCATCCTGGGAGTGAAGCAAGCCTATTACAGTTTTCTCCAAGCCAAGGCCATCGTGACCGTGCGGCAAGAGACCGTCAAAAGCCGCGAATTGCTGGTGCGCCAGGCGCGCGGATTCTACGAGGTCGGCACGCGTGCGCGAATCGATGTTGCCCGCGCCGAATCCAATCTTTTTAACGCGCAGGCGGACTTGATCGCCGCGGAAAACGCCGTAAAGGTCGCCTGGGTCAGTCTGAAGAATGCCCTGGGGCTGAGGGAGCTGCCCGAACGCCCGCTCGTCGAAGAGGCGATCATGACGACGATTCCTTACACGCTTGAACAGGCGCGGGAAATTGCCTATACGACGCGGCCGGAATTGAAGAGTTTCGCGGCGCAAAGAAAAGCGCAGGACCAGAACATCGCTACCGCACGGCGCGGGCATCTCCCGGATCTTATCTTTGACGCCAGTTATGGCCGGCGTCATGTCAGCAACGAAAAAAGGAATGGCAGAACCCTCAATACCTTTCCCTTACAACCGACCTGGTCGGTGGGCTTAAATCTGAACGTTCCCATCTTCGACGGTTTTCGCACCACCAATCGCGTTGAGGAAACGCTCCATAACTATTATGTCATCACGGCCCAGGAGGAGCAGCAGCGACAGCAAGTTGCGCTGGAGGTCGAGCAGAGTTATCTGAGGCTCGTCGAGGTCGCGGAAAGGATCAAGGCGAATGAAGCGGCAGCCAAAGCGGCCAAGGAAAACCTCGACTTGGCCAATGGACGTTACCAGGTAGGGGTTGGCAGCATCATCGAGGTGACGGACGCGCAGACCCTTTACACCGATGCACAAACAACATATATTCGAGCGCTTTACGATTTTAAGATCGCCGACGCTCAACTGGCTAGGGCTGTAGGAAAGTAGCGACGAATCTGGGATAATCAGCCCAGACAAAAAACTGAGGCGGGCCCGGCCGCGAAGGGTATTGAGGAAGCTTACCATGAAGCGTTCTCTCTGGATCGTTTCACTGCTCGCCGTGATCGGGGCTCTGGCCTTTATCCAGCAATACCCCTCCCTGTCGCTCAATCAGCCATCGGACAGCACCGTAGCTAAGGGGAACGATGCCACGGAACGAGGCAGCGGGCGCAACCAAGGTCGTTCGCGCGGTCAGGGGCGCGCAGGCCGCAGTTCTCGCGATGCCATCGCCGTGCTCGTTGCCACGGCCGCCCAAAAGGCCGTGCCTGTGCAGATCCGTGCCGTGGGAAACGTTGAGGCTTATGCCGTCGTGTCGGTAAGAAGCCAGGTGACCGGGGTCTTAACCCAAGCTCATTTTACAGAGGGGCAGGACGTCAAGAAAGGCCAGTTGCTTTTTACCATCGATCCGCGTCCCTTTGAAGCCGCCCTCAAACAAGCCGAGGCCAATCTGGCCAGGGATACCGCCCAGCTCAGGAACTTGCGCGAGCAGGTCCGTCGCTATGCGGAACTGGTCGAAAAACAGTATGTTTCCCGGGAACAATATGACCAGATTCGCACCAACGCCGACGCAATGGAGGCGGTCGTTGAGGCAGATAAGGCTGCGGTTGAGAACGCCAAAGTTCAACTGAGCTATTGTTACATTTACGCGCCGGTGAACGGTCGCGTAGGCAGCTTGTTGGTCAATGAGGGTAACTTGGTGCGCACGAACGACGCAACCCCCCTGATTGTGATCAATCAGATTAATCCGATCAATGCGACCTTCGCCGTCCCCGAACAGCACTTGGCCGATCTCAAGCGGCATATGGCAGCCGGCAAATTAAGGGTCGATGCCTCTTTTGCCTCTGATGAAGGCACGCCCGAGCATGGCAGGCTGGAATTTATCGACAATGCCGTTGACCGTGCCACCGGGACGATCAAACTGAAGGCGGTCTTTGCCAATGCCGAGCGGCGCCTGTGGCCCGGCCAGTTCGTCAACGTCAGCCTAACGCTCCGGACTCAATCCGACGCCATCGTCATCCCGTCCGAGGCGGTTCAAGTAGGACAGGAAGGCCAGCATGTTTTCGTGGTTAAACCGGATAACACCGTTGAAATGCGACCGGTGACCATCGGGTTGACGAATGAAGGCGAGGCCGTGATTGCGAAAGGGCTCGCCGCCGGCGAGCAGGTCGTGCGCGAAGGGCAGTTTTTGCTCGGTCCCGGCTCGCGCGTGGAAATCAAAGATCCTACGGCGGCCCAGGCGACGGAAGCGGGCCAAGAGAAGCGAGAAAGGGGAGGACGGAAAGGTAAGGGAAAAACCACAGAAAGAGGCGAGTCATGAACATGTCCGGACTCTTCATACGCCGGCCGGTCACTACGACACTGGTCATGGTGGGCATCCTCATGTTCGGTTTTATGGGGTACAAGTCTCTGGCCGTGAGCGATCTTCCGCCCGTCGACTTTCCCACGATCGTGGTCAGCGCCAGCTTAGCCGGGGCCAGTCCGGAAACGATGGCGGCCACGGTGGCTACGCCGTTGGAAAAACAGTTCGCAACCATCTCGGGCTTGGATTCCATCAATTCCGTCAGCACGCTTGGGCGGACGCAAATCACCCTGCAGTTCGATCTGAATCGCAATATCGACGCCGCGGCCC
>JBFJTQ010000379.1:0-4232 GCA_041625275.1 Binatia bacterium
GGTCAACCGCAGGGGATCTACTCGCGCTTAAACTTCGTGACTTCAGAAACACGTGCACCACTCTTATAGAGGGTTACCAGCAAGGCATAATCCCGCCGGCCCCACCACTTCGACCGGGCTGGCGCCGCCAGAAGGGCCTGCATTTCCGTCCGTGTGAGGTAACCGATCAGCGTAAAGAGCTGGAGCAGGTCTGCCGCTATATCACTCGACCGGCCATCGCCAACCAACGGCTCAAAGGTAACCGTGCCGGCCAAGTCGTGCTGCAACTGAAGAGTCCCTACAAAGACAGCACTCTCATTGAATAGAATTCTCCTACGACCAAATCCTGCAAGATTTGATTGTTGCGTCGTTGGGCTAAACCGCTTCGCGGTGGGGTTGGGAGGCCTTTTTTTTCGGTGGGCGGTCGGTAATCTTCCCGCAGTTCGTTTTTCATAGATCTCCCCTTTGACTGTTTCGGTGGCGGTGGTGATAGCCTTCTTGGATCAAATTCACTCAAGGAGGCTTTTATGGGAGCATTACGGGACCGGATGATCGAGGAGATGAAGCTTAGAAACTTTTCTCCCGCAACCCAGCAGTCCTATGTCTACGCAGTAAGCAGGCTGGCCAAATATCACCACAAATCACCGGATCAGCTGAGCAAGGAAGAGATCCGTTCTTTTCTGTTGCATCTGACGGTGGAACGGAAGTTGTCGCCGAACAGTCTGACGGGATACTGTAGCGGGCTGCGTTTTTTCTATAATGAGACTTTGGGCTGGGATGAGAACAAGCTGTTTATTCCTCCGAGGAAGAAGCCTTCATCTCTGGCGGAGGTGTTCAGTCCCGAGGAGGTCGTGCGCTTGATCGGCGCAGCCCGAGGTCTCAAGCAACGGGTCTTACTGATGACCGCCTATTCGGCAGGACTCAGAGTCAGGGAATTAGTAAATCTCAAGGTCGCAGACATCGATGCGGCCCGCATGACCATCCGCGTGAAGCAAGGCAAAGGCGGCAAGGACCGCTACGCCATCCTATCTCAGAATCTGCTGGTAGAGCTGCGCCAGTATTGGAAGCGCTATCGACCAGCGATCTGGCTTTTTCCCAACCGAGCTAAGAACGGCCCCTTGAGTCGAGGAGAAGCTTGGCACATCTTCCGCTCGGCCAAGAGAAGAGCGGGGCTTAAAAAGGGCCGTGGCATACACAGTCTGCGGGCGAGTTTCGCCACGCACCTGTTGGAAGCCGGGGTGGATCTGCGCTCGATTCAGTTCTTGATGGGTCACACCTCGATTCTTTCTACCCAACGGTACTTAAGGCTAAGGCCACAGAATGTCGATCGTGCCGTCAGTCCGCTTGACAGGCTGCCGTTAACGACGGTCTAAGCCGTGGGTGCCGGCTCTGAGCAGCCGGTAGCGACAAGAGGCGGCGTTGAACTGGCCGATATCTTTCGCGCCCACGGCGAGTCCTATCGCCGCAACTATCCGTTGCCGGTCTCTCATCTCAAAGTGATGCACGCTGTCGAGCGCTGCCGCACAGCAGCTTTGGGTGGCCACCTCCAGCACTGTGATGCCTGTGGTTTTGAGCGCCCGGCCTACAACTCCTGTAGAAACCGCCACTGCCCCAAATGCCAATCGCTGGCCAAGGCAAAGTGGCTCGATAAACAAAAGTCAGAACTTTTGCCGTCAGGATACTTCCACCTGGTGTTCACCTTGCCGCATGAACTCAACGGGCTGATCCTGACCAACAAAAAGATTCTGTTAAGTCATCTCTTTAAGGCCGTCGGTGAAACGCTCGTTAATTTCGGCCACACCCATCTTGGCGGACAAATCGGTTTAACCGCAGTGCTCCATACGTGGGATCAGACCCTGCTGGATCATTTTCATCTCCATTGTCTGGTCCCCGCCGGAGCTCTGTCCAACAATCAAACGCGCTGGAGGCCGGCCCGCAAAAACTTTCTGTTTCCCGTTAAAGCCCTGAGCATCGTTTTGCGGGGTAAATTCCTCGACTTGCTGAAAAAGGCTTTTTCTCAAAAAAAGCTCTTGTTCGTCGGTCAAACCGCTTCTCTGGCTAACCCTATGGCCTTCCAGCTCCTCACTCATGCGCTACGGAAAAAACCCTGGATCGCCTACGCGAAGAAACCTTTCGGATCTCCCGTCCATGTCCTGGACTACCTCGGCCGCTATACCCACCGCGTGGCGCTCTCCAATGATCGGATCCGCTCAGCCCACAACGGAGAAGTCACCTTCAGTTACCGGGACCGAAAAGATCACAACCGAAAAAAGACCATGACCCTCGATGCCCACGAATTCATCCGCCGCTTCCTCCTTCATGTGATCCCGAAAGGATTCGTGCGCGTGCGTCACTTCGGCTTTTTGGCCAACCGATCCAAAGACCTTCTCTCCAAATGCCGTCAACTCCTGGACCTCGTTCCCGTTATGCCAACGCTACCCGCAAAGTCCGTTTACGAGCTGATGCTCCAACTCACCGGCATCGATATCACTCAATGCCCTCGTTGCCATCAGGGAACTCTGGTCTTTCTTGCCAACCTGCCTGTCCCCGTGCCATGGGATTCTTCGTGATAATCAATCAACGAACAAAAGACCGTACGATTGCGCTGCCCTGTGCCAGAGGCCATGCATCGGTTCGCGCTGTTTCCAGGCCCCGCATCCTATTGGCCATTGCCCACTTGAATTTCGCTACCCGGTTACACCCCACCTTGCGCCTATCGTGGCCCGCTGTACTCGTGAACAACGCTACCGCCAGGTCTGCTTTGCCCGGTGTTCCCCTTACAATCCCCATACAATAGGCTGCTTCACCCACCGCTTTAGTCCAACGGGTTTTATCCTGAATGCGCTCGACCCCACCAGCTGTCGCCCAATCGTTTCGGGTCGCATTCAGGTTAAAACCTATCCGTTCAATTCCATCCTAAGGTTCGTAGTGCTGCGCTACGCAGGTATATTGGTAATACACTGACCTGGTATATTGGAAGCGCCCAGAACGAAAAACAATTGACAACTTGGCGATTAAAAAGGTAAATCTCCCGAAGAGGTGGTTTTGAGAAATCGGTAATATACTGGTCAGTATATTCACTAGTTAGGCAAATCTCTAGCGTCGGAATGATGCGATCGCAGATGATAAAGCTTTTTCCAAAAGCTACTCCTTCTGCGCATCTGAAAACGAGCATCCGAGTCGAAGGAGGAGGACTTAGGAATCCGTAGCGCGAGCATGATGCCAAACGTGAGCCGCAGAGGAGCGGAGGAATCGATGAATCAGACCACAGTGACTAGACTGCTGGAGAACGAGCGAGTTGATGTAGTTCGCATGGTTTCAAAACCTGGAGACAAAGGCGCAATGAAGCCGCGTCCTGATCAGGTATTGTATATCATACAGGGCGCAAAGGTTCGGTTTCATTACCCGGACGGCAATACGGAGGAGACCGTGTGGAAGACTGGAGACGTTGTCTACCTCGAGGCAAACAACCGGCAAACGGAGAACATCGACACGAAGGATCTAGACTATATAAGTGTGCATTTGAAGTAGATCGGGAGGGAAAGGCTACCAGTATTGAAACTGTTGCCTAACCCTTGGGTTGAGAAGGACGCAAAGAAACGCGCCTCTCACCCAAAACGTTAGATAAAAGGTTAATGACAGCAGGGGGTTTCCATGGCGCGTAACCCAGATTGGTTTCTATTCAACAAGATTTTTGAGAGCTATGACAGGCTACAGTTTCAGAAAGAGCCTTGCGAGAGGCTCATTGTCCATGCCGGGATCGGTGAGGGCGATAGGGTGCTTGATGTGGCTTGCGGTACAGGTTGGGCGACACTAGCGGCGGCGCGTGTTGTGGGACAAACGGGAGGTGTTATCGGAATCGATATTGCCGACAAGGCGCTCGAAATAGCTCGCGGAAAAGCTTTGAAGGCAAGCCTTAAAAATATCAGTTTCGAGGAGCAGGACGGACATCACCCGAAGTTCGAAGACAGCGTGTTCGACGTAGTGACCTGTGCATCAGCCTTGTTCGGTTTTGAAGATATACCGGGCGCGCTGCGAGAGTGGCGTCGCGTGCTGAGACCCGGCGGTAGAGTAGCGATATCCAGCTTCGGGCCCGAGTTCCGCAGAGGGAGCATAATGTTACGGAAGACGATCGCGAAGTACCAAACGGGCGCGTCATCAAGGGCTCCAAATGAGGGCTACCTTGATACCGGTGAGCAATGTGCGAATCAACTGGCAGAGGCGGGCTTTGGAAATATCCGGACGGCGAGTGA
>JBFJTQ010000380.1:0-4228 GCA_041625275.1 Binatia bacterium
CCTTGCCGCACGGCCAGGTTATATTCACGGCTTCCAGGGTAGGCAAGCACAAAATTGAATAGCTTCCGACCCACAACTTCCTCGACGATCCGCCCAAATACGAACCCGGTGGAGCTTCGACCATTTCCCGAGAGCTTAATCTCCGTCTTTGATCGCTTGATCGACTCGAAGTCAGCGAAGCGATCCGTTCTTGTATAAAGAATCGCGTTTTCCAAAACAGCCATGCCAACGGCGCTCATCTTGGTGAAGTCAAACCGGGCCCTCGGATCATCAATCAATTGTAAGGCCCAGATGCGCCACGGGACGTGCACGATGACGGTCCCGTCGCGGGGAGCCCTGTTATAAAGGTAATTCGTTGCCACAATACCCCCCGCGCCCGTCATGTTCTGCGCAACAATCTTCGGATTTCCAGGGATATATTTTGAGATATGCCGACCTATAAGGCGGGAGTACGTGTCATAGCCTCCCCCCACTGATCCGTAAGTAACAATAGAGAGGGTCTTCCCTTCATAAAAGCCATTCGCTTTGCCCTCAGATACTGTGGCGAGCAATGCTACGAAAACGGTTAGAGTGCTAAGCGCGATAAGAATGCGCGGACTTGGTTTCATGTGAACCCCCTTTCCCGGCATGTTTGTTTATCGTTCAACTTCTACTATGACCTGTCACTTGTTTGAATTTCCCCACCACGGTTGTGTGCCTGGCGCACGCCTACCTGATTCAAACTTATGAGTGAGATTGCCAGAACGAACCGATAGCCTGTGTGGATTACCACCAGCATAGTCGTGGTTTTCAGCTTAGGTCAAGTCCTTGTGGTGGATAGATGGGGATTGAAGAAGGGCAGTTGATGACGAGGCACAATGTCGCGTGCCACGCGATTGGAAGTATCGGATAAATAAGAGTTATTGGGCGATCTACTGAGGCTGGGATGGCGCGTGAGGTGGTGAGGGTCAAATGGACTTGGCGATTCTCGGAGAGGCGCTACAGGGTACTCCAGTGTACGCAGCGGCTGCAATACTCTGGTGTTGATGGTGGGAGGTGTGGGCGCGATAATTGTTGACAAGGTGGGGTAGGGGGACGATATTGCAATTAATTTGTATTTGACCTCCGGTTAGCCGGTGGTTCATGGCCGCGACTACTTCAAGCGCTTCCTCTGCCGGCTCAACGCAGCCCGGGCGAGCCTTGATTGGACAAGCGTACGAATTGAGTCGGCGAGAAAGCCTTCATGCCTGATTCTTACCGCCATACTCAGATTGGTTATGTGACAATCGCCGCCCTTGGGGCCGGAGTCCTGATGATTACGTATATCAGCGCAGGCGCGCCGAGCACGGCGGCCGTACCGGTCCTGCTTGTTCTTGCGATTGCACTTGTTCTCTTTGCCACCCTGACCACGGTTGTCGAACGCGGTGTCCTGGAAGTTCGTTTTGGACCCGGGCTCATTCGCCGTCGTATCAAGTTGAGCGATATAAAGGACGTGCATGTGGTTCGTAATCCCTGGTACTGTGGCTGGGGCATCCGCTGGATTGGCCGCGGATGGCTTTGGAACGTTTCGGGATATGGCGCTGTCGAGCTTGAATTGCGCGACGGGCGCCGATTTCGGATCGGCACAGATCAACCTCAGGAGCTGGCTAAAGCGCTCGGCAAATCGTGAAGTGCCGCGTAACTGTCCCTTCATATGGCGGCCGCAGTTTAAGCTGAGGCTTACATAGGGATGCGTGATAGCGTCATTGAGCTCCAGACTGCTGCAAACGGCTTTGCCCGAGTCACCACGTTTACTTTCTGGCAGCGCATCCGCTTGGGGCTTCTGCTCATGTTCAGGTACGGATTCTGGCGTTGGGGGATATGGATTCCACCGATCACAGACGATGCCATCTATCCGGAGTTTAATCGCGGGAAGAAGCGCATTTTCGCCGGTTGGGACAATTGGTTCGGCTACGATTTGATTGCCACGGACCCCGACTCGGATTTGTTCTTGCGTTCGTTCTATGAGAAGCATTGTCGGAAAGGGCGCTCGGCTTCGTGACCCGGTGTTCGCGCGCGATGCACGCTCAAAGTTAGTGCCGCTCAGCGCGCGAGCCAGCTTTGCGAGAAATGGATAAAACTGAGGCGAGAGAAATATTGGCAAACAAGCTGGGTGCTTACAGAAAGCGGTCGTACGAGGAATTGCTTTATCTTTTGGATACCCAGGACACTGAGGAGATTAAGGTATCTTCCGGAGCGGTATACCAGCTCGAATTCCAAGCCATGTGGGATGATAAGGAAGGTGGCAATTTGAGAGTCACGGGGGCCATTGACGATGGTGGTTTCCGCTCATTTGTTCCGCTGACGGATGATTTTATCATGGCCCCGGACGGCTCGTTTGTGGGCGAGTAGTCGTAATAAGGTTATTCTCGGTTTCCTGTGAAGAAGTGTCCACCGCAGAGACACAGAGTTCACAGAGGGTTTGTTCAAGATGTCAGTTTCATCGATGTCCTCCGCGCCCTCTGCGGTGCGATCTCCGATTCCTGCTTCACAGAAGAGCCTGAAGACCGTATTTAGAGACTCGCCCTGATCGCATGAAACTCGGTGCGGGAAGTTCCCGGGTGCTGCCCGCGGTTTGCTGGCACGCCGCGATATTGACCACAACGGAGACTATTTTGCGCCCGCGGCTAAAGCCGGCCGGGGTTATGGTCAATGCTCATGGAGTCCTCAGCAGGAACAGTTGCCCGGTAATGTTTTTTGTCGCGTCCGATATCAAATAGCGCACGAGGCCGGCAATCTCCTCCACCGTCGTGTAGCCGCCGAGCAGCGCGTGCAGGCCTCTGCGCCGCCGCTGTTCCTCTTCGGAGAAGCCCGCCTGGGACATGGGCGTATCCGTCACGCCCGGAGCGATGGTGTTGACCAGCACGTTGTCCGGCGCCAACTCCACCGCCAGGGATTTGGTGAAGGCGATAACCGCTGCTTTGGAAGCTGCGTAATGGGCGGCCCCTGGCGCCCCGGCAACACCCCGGCCCGAGGCGATGCTGATGATGCGCCCTTGCTTTCTTTCGCTCATAGGGCGCGCCGCCGCCTGGGAGCACAGAAAAACTCCTTTGAGATTGATTCTGATGACCTGATCCCATTCCTCTTCGCTAATGTCTTTGACAGGATGGCGCGGCATGATGCCGGCGCCGTTAAGCAAAACATCGATCTGGCCGAAGCGGCGCACGGTTTCGCCGATCATGGCTTCAACGCTTTCTTTGTTGCCGACATCCACCGCCAGCGCGACAGCCTCGCCGCCGATCTCCCGCGCCACTCGCTCGGCTCCCTTGCGATCGAAGTCTGCGACCACGACCTTATGGCCGTCATTGACCAACTCGCGACAGATCCCAGAGCCGATGCCGCCGGCACCTCCGGTAATGATGATGACTTGCGACATGAGCGATCTCCCTTCGCCTTAAGGCATTTCTTCGAGTAGCCGGCCGAAGCCTTTAACCGGAGCGCGGATGTTGAGGCGCTTCTGCGCTGCCCACACATCGGCCGGCACATTGGTGAGTACCGACGTTCCGAGGTCACGCTCCAAGGGCTCAATGGCTGGAAGACAATCCCAGCCCGCCCCTAACAGGTACAGGCAGTCTCCGCCGCCGCACTCGATAAAAATCTTCTTGGCCTTGGTGTAAATTTCTTCGGCAGGTATTTTCCCTAGATCGGAAAAGGGCGTATCGATGCATCCCTTCATGGCGGCCACCTCGAATCCGCCTTCCTCGAAAAACTTCGCAAACTGGGGATTCAAGTCATCCTTGAAGTAGGTGACGCCGACGAGGCGCTTGGCCTTCAGAGCCCTGAGGGCATCGACCTGGGTTTTGGTGGCGGTGAGCACGGGGACGCCGTACTTTTTTTCCAGTGTCGCCATCAGCTCCGCGTCGAATTTGAATCCCTTGAGCATCACCGGCGGAACGCCCTGGATCAGGATGAGATTCACTTTCAGCTTGGCCAGCTCTGCGACCCTCTCCTCGGCAATCGCCAGGGCGTCTTGAAACTCTTTCTCTGTCCCCGCGCTTACGCCCACATAGCGCGGAAGCACGCAGACGCCATCGGGCATCAAGCGGATAAACCGGTCCAAAGAGCCGGCGCGAAAAGTGGGCTTGACTAAACCTACGATACCTTTCCATCCATACATAGTACTTTAACCTTTCTCCCTTTTTTTGATTAATCTTCCTGGCTTGTTTTCGCGAACCTAATGAGGAACGGGACCGAATTGGAAGTCGCTCCC
>JBFJTQ010000381.1:0-4227 GCA_041625275.1 Binatia bacterium
CGCCGTAGTAAGGAACGACAGGTAAGGGAATCTCCTGGACCTTTGCTGCGATAGCGTCTACTTCTTCATCCGAGAGCGGGCTAACAAAGGGCCGGGCAGGAGGCCGCGCCACGGTGTAGACCTGAACCAGTTTGATTTTTCCGCCCTTGGCCGTGATTTCCTTCAAACGATTACAGTAGATCTCTATCTCGTCTGCCGCGGGTGGAGTTCCGTACAGCCGCATGAACAGGCTCTGGATTACGATGGGCCGCAAGCGGGCGGCATCCAGAATATTATCCAGAATGCGCTTGAAGGGGATAGTGGTGACATCCACCTGCCTGTAATACGGCTCGGTGCCGGCGTCGAGTTTGGCCCAGATCTCTCCATTGTTTTGATCCAAAACGGACAAGGCCTGTTTCACCTTCGCGCGGTGGAACATGGTGGCGTTGGTGATAATCACGATCTTGAGATCCGGCAGCCCGGCTTTCTGTTTGGCGCGAATGGCCAGATCGACGGCCTGCGGGAATTGCGGGCATGTCGTTGGCTCGCCGTCGCCGCTAAAGGCGATGTCTTTGACTTTCCGCAAAAGCTTGTGGACGCCGGCGAAGGGCGCATCCTCAAAAATCCTGCCGCTTCCTGCCCGGGCGAGAATTTCGTTGAGTTCCCGCTCCAGGACTTTGAGATCGACCCGCCGGAATTTAGCGGGCGTAGTGCGATCTACCTGGCAGTACACGCAATCGAAGTTGCAAACCTTATCGGGGTTCAAGTTGACGCCGATGGAGACACCGGAGGAGCGGCGGCTCAACACGGCATAGACATAACGGTTTTGCCTCAGTTCCCGCGGGTGGTGCTGATAGCTGAGGGTTTGTGGTTTCAGGTTCGGCATAGTTCGGGACAACCCATGGAATATGCTTTCGTTCTCTCACGTGCATTGCTTCTCGACTAGCGCGCGTGATCTTTATCGCATCCCGGCAATAATCGTAAAGGACTGCACGTGGTCACACAAGAGGATCGGTTTTTATCCGGTTCTCCAGGCGCAGCGTGAAATCTTTTCTTTTGACATAAACCTGGCGGGCATCTTTCCGTTTGGTGAGTTGCTCCAACATCGTCAATAAGGGGCTGGTCACGCTCGCGTATTCCTTCGGCGGACCCGCCGCGCGCATGGCGGCAACGGAATCCTCGCCGGCGAAGTAGCGCAGCATCGCTTCATCATCAGACGCGCCGTCGCCGCCGTATTTCTTTCTGAAGTCTTTTACGGTGAGTTCGGGAACTTTCCAGTTCGCAAGTTCTTTCGCTCTCGGGCGGCTGAGGATTCTGTCTTTCAAGTTGGGCTCGATGGATTGCGCCTCTTCCTCTCCCCAGTGCCCGAGGGTGTATTGAATCACTTCGTCCGTGATTTCCTTGTAGCGCTCACCAACGATGACGTTGATCGCAGCCTGGACGCCAAAAAACTGTGAGTACGGAGTCACCATGATGGGATACCCGAACTCCGCGCGCACGCGCCCGACTTCTTCCAGGACCTCGGGGAGCTTTTCGATCTTGCCGATGTTGGCTAGCTGGAAATGAAAGTTCGAGATCATCCCGCCGGGCACCTGGTGCAGGGGATGAAAGGCGTCGTACTCGACTGGTTTCCCGATAGGAAATTTTTCCTTTCTGGCAATGGCCGTGAAGTACCGGGTTACCGGCTTCAACGATGCTTCGTCGATAAGGGGTGCAAACCCCAACGCGCGGGCGTTCATCGCTACGTTGTAGATGGACGGATTGGACGATCCGTCGGCCAGCGGAGGAATCGCGGTGTTGATGGACTTGATCCCAAGTTTGATCGCCTCGAGGCAACAAATGGGACCCAGCCCCGTGTTGCAGTGAGTGTGCAGCTCCACGGGTTTGCCGTTCGCTGCCTTAAGTACGACCGGAACGAGTCGGCGTGTCGCTTCCGGCGTGAGCAATCCGCCGGGATCTTTCAGGCAGATGCGGGCGACATCGAGTTTCGCAGCGGCGCGCGCCCTTTCGACAAAATATTCGTCCGTATGCTTTGGTGATATGGAGTAAATGATATTGAGGATGGTTTTGAGACCGACTCTGTCGGCGGCGCGGACGTCCTCCGCCCAGTAGGCGGGCGTATTAGAAGGATCCGAAGTGCGGACTTCCTCGATACCGTTGGCTGCCAGCCGTTCCAGCCACAGATCGGCGACTGCCGGCGGGGTGATTTGAAATGCCAGCATGGATCGGCTTCGGATCGAGCGCAACCTCGTGTTCTTGACGAGATCGGCCACGAGCCGTATCCGCTCCCAGAGATCCTCTTTCAGCTCGCGCACGGTCTTCTTGAAAAAAGCCGAGCCTATGAGCTCCATGGACTCAAAGCCGGCCCGATCGATCTGTTCGACAACAGGCAGGATCATGCCGGTGCGCATGTTGGAAGCCCAGAGGCTCAGTTGGCCGTCGCGTAGGGTGGTATCGACAAAGCGGATTTCGTTCATTGTGTCCTCAGTTTGCAGCCTCGCCATACAGCTTCAAGGCAGCAGGTAACAGTAGCGATTGTAAGCTTAAGCGCATCCGAACGTTGCCTCGGTTTAGAGCGGCGTCGCACTGGCTGGCGGTTTCCTGTGATGGGTCGCCTGCTCGTAGGAATACGCAAGCTTGATCATATTGCCATCGTCATAGGGTCGTCCAAGGAACGTTATGCCGGCGGGCAGATGGTCGCGCGTAAAACCCCCAGGGATGACAATGGAGGGAACGAACACCAAGAACGTATTGATATGAGGGGCGCCTTTCTGGTCGACGTAGGGCGGATTGACGCCATCCTTGATCAGCGTCGGCTGGTGCTCGACTGCCTTGTGAACGATGGCGTCCAATTGGTGATCGGCCATGACTTTGAGCATGTTCGTCATCAGGTCGTCGCGCGCTTTGAGATACTCGTAATGTTTCGCTGGGTCCGCCGCTCTCTTCCAGCGCTCCTGCGAGCCTTTTATGACTTTCGCGAAATCCGGCGATCTGGCCGCTTCGGCGCGGGACTCATAAGGCGGCTTGGCGCTGCGGCTGAGATAGACTCTGAACGATTCTTCTTCTTCATTGAAACTGCCCGCTCGTTTGGCGAGGCATTCTTTGAGATTGGGAATGACCACGGGGTCGACGACCTCGGCCCCCGCGGCTTTGAGTTCCGCAACCGCTTTGTCGAATACTTCGGCAATTTTTTTGAAGTCCTCGGAATCGGGCTCGGAATCGTAACCCATGGACTCGCGCAGGATGCCGAGGCGCGCTCCTTTCAATCCATTCTTGTCGAGGAACGTCGTGAAGCTTTGCGGCACATGACCGACACCCCACGCAGTGAGAGGATCTTCCGAATCGTAGCCGACGATCACGTCCAGTAATTTGGCGAGGTCCGTGACCGTGCGCGCCATGGGGCCGAGCGATCCGTTAATCGACGGCCAACCGGCGTACACGCCGCCGCGACTTACCAGACCCGCTGTGGGCCGCATGCCGACGACGCAGTTCCAGGTTGAAGGCCTGCGGATGGAGGCGAATCCTTCCTGTCCCACGGCCATGGTTGAGAAGTTCGCCGACACGCTGGCGCCGGAACCGCCGGAGGAGCCTCCGGCGGTTCGTTCCAGGTCATACGGATTGCGAGTCGATCCGAAAAGAGAGCCGTGCGTGTCCCCGCCGCCCAATTCGCCGAGCGTTGCCTTTGCCAGAATGATCGCACCGGCCTTTTTCAGTTTGTCCACGACGAAGGCGTCGCGGTCGGGGTAATAGTCTTTGAACAAAAGCGAGCCGAGAGTAGTTCGCATGCCTTTGGCATCCGCTTGATCCTTGACGATGATCGGAATCCCGTGCAGCGGTCCGACGAAGCCCGACGCCTTGAAAGCGGCGTCTAGGCGGTCGGCTTCTTCGAGGGCTTTAGGGTTGATGCTGATGATCGCATTGATGGCGGGGCCCTTCTTGTCGTACGCGTCGATGCGATCAAGGTACATCTGCACAAGTTGGCGCGCGCTGAGCTGCCCCGATTTGTAAGCCTCGTGAACGTTACTGATGGTCGTCTCGAGAATCGCAAAGGGTACACTGGCTGCAGTCATAAATTCGTCTCCTGATCAAACTGGCGTCTTTGGTTGTTCTTTCCCCAATCCGACATTTTTTCAGACCCGCTCGGCGCGCAAGCCCTACAACCGCGGGCAATGGGTAAGTGCCTTGAGGGCCACCCCCCAAGCCACCACGGGTGCTGTCACAGATAGCCGGGGCCTTCAGACAACCTGC
>JBFJTQ010000382.1:0-4227 GCA_041625275.1 Binatia bacterium
CTCTTTTCCAAGGTGATTGAGAATCCTGGTCTTTGAAGCTGGATGTGGGCGTAATTCTTGCGTTTGGACAGTTCTTGCAGCAGATTCACCAGCGGCTGCTCGGCGTTTAGATATTCCAACGGCCGGGGGTTTGCGCGCATAGTCTCGATGTCTTCCTTGCCGACGATCCAGCGCAGCAGAAGCTCTTCATCGGAGACGCCTTCCGCGCCGAGTCTGCGCCGCATGTCATCCGCGGTCGGGTCATCGGGTTGCCACTCGGCCCATTCCCTGGCGCGGGGCCGGTCGAGGATTTTACCCTTCACATCGGCGTACATGTCGCGGGCTCCTTCCGCGCCGCAATGACCGAGCGCAAATTTGATCGTCTGGTCCGTGACCTCTTTGTAGCGCTCGCCGACAATGACGTTGATGGCGGCCTGGCTGCCCACGAATTGCGATAAAGGCGTCACCATGATGGGATAGCCGAACTCCGCGCGCACGCGAATCGCTTCTTCCAGCGCCTCGGGAAACTTGTGCTCGAGCCCCACTCTGCGCAGTTGGTGGCGCAAATTCGACAGCATGCCGCCGGGCACCTGGTGTAGGTACTGCGAGTAGTCGTATTCCACCGGCGCGCCGATGGTGAAGCCTTCGCGCTTGGCGATGGCCGTAAAATGTTTGGAAACGGGCTTAAGCGCCTCTTCGTCGATCGCCGTGGCATAGCCCAGGGCGCGCGCGTTCCTGGCGACATTGAACAGTGAGGGATTGGAAGAATCGTCGGCGAGCGGGGGCAAAGCGGTATTGATCGAACGAATTCCCAGTTTAATGCCTTCGAGACAACAGAGCGGACCGAGTCCGGTGGTGCAGTGAGTGTGAAGTTCCACGGGTATGCCCTTGGCATTCTCAAAGATGACCGGCACCAGCGATTGCATCCGTTCCGGTGTCAGCAATCCCCCGGGGTCCTTGAGACACAGGCGGTAGGGCTTGAGCGATGCGGCCTGGCGGGTTCGTTCGGCATAGTACTCGTCGGTGTGCTTCGGTGAGACCGAATAGATGAGGTTCAGGATAACCCGAATACCGAGGGAGTGCGCGACGCCAGCTCGGAACTTCCAGCTTTCAAGGTCGTTCCATTCGTCCGAGGTGCGCGCCTCGCGGACGCCATAGGCCGCCATGCGTTCCATGAAAAGACGAAACATGGAGGGCGGATTGTACTCGAAGCTGTTGACCGGGCCCGCGATAACCCGGAGCGGTGTCTTTGTGATTTCCTTCGTTACAAGCCGTACGCGCTCCCAGGGATCTTCCTTGAGTTCGCGCACGGTTTTTTTGAGATGTGAACCCGCGATCAGTTCGATTCCTTCAAATCCCGCGTTGTCCAAATTCTTTGCGATGGGCAGCATCATGCCCGTGGTCATGTTTTCCGCCCACAGGCTCTGATGACCGTCGCGGATGGTGGTGTCGACGAACCGAATTGTGTCCATGTTGCCTCGCCGCGCGACTTAACTGCTGGAGCCTATCTCCCCCAACCGTGGAAATGCCAGTTTGAGGCCGCCGACAACAACCAGCGCAGACAGGACCAGGAGTACCCCTAAAGCCGCGACTTCCGGGATGTACCCGTTGCTCCAGAACTGCCATACCACGGTAGATACCACGGCGTTGTTGCGGGTATACAATGTCAGCGCCATGGTCACTTCACGGTACGACAGCATACCGATCCAGATCCAGCTGTTAAATATACCCGCAGCGATCAGCGGCAGCACGATGCGGCCGATGACGCGCGGCGTCGTGGCGCCGCAGACTCGGCCCGCCTCCTCCAACTCCCGGTGCACTTGAATCATCACGCTGTTGCTCGTTCGCGTGCCGTAAGCAATCCAGTTGATAACCTGGGCGAGCATGATGATGAAAATCGTGCCGTATAAGGGAAACGCTTTATGATACGCGAGGGCGAGGTAGCCGAGACCCACGGCAAGAAGAATGCTGGGCATCGCGTGGGGCAGAAAGGCCAGAGTGTCGAGGATGCCTCGGAACCGCACCTGCGTGCGAATCACCACCCACGATACGAGCACGCTCAGAAGCATTGCGATGGAGGGAACACCGAGCAACAGAATCAACGTATTCAGTAGCGGGGTCAATTCGAGATAGTCCGTTATCGCATAGTATTTATTGAGGCTGATGCTCGAAAGCGCGGCGACCGAGGGGAGCTGCAGGTAAGGCAAAAGCGAGGTCCAGAGCAAGACCAAAAAAGGAACGAAGACCTCCATGGACAGGTAAATGAATACAAATAGCAGCGCCGGCCAGCGCCACTTTCCGAGTGCAATCTCTTTCGGGCGGTAGCCGCGACCCGTAATGACGGCATATTTGGTTCCGCGCTTGATGAGCCGGACGTAAAAATAGGCGAAGGTTAGACCGGTGACTAGCATCATGGCGCCGTACGCGCCGGCGAGACCGTAATTGGGAAGGCCCACGGGTGGATTGATTGCCGTGTACATGAGGGAACTGAGCACCAAGATTCGGGCCGGGAGCCCGATAATGGCGGGGACCTCAAACACCGCGACTGCTGTCATGAACAGATAGACGACCACAGCTACGATCGCGGGAAGCGTAATCGGGATGTTGATTTTGAGAAACGTCCTGAACTTGCCGACCCCTGAGGTATAAGCGGCCTCCTCAAGGGCCGGGTCCATGGTTTGATACGCGGCGGCGATCATGAAAAATGCCGAGGGAACGAAGGAGACCCCCTGGATGAAGGCCATGCCAGGAATGTTGTAAAGGCTCAGCGGCGCCTCGGCGAGGGCGAAGGCATTCTTGATCCACAGGTTTAGCAACCCGATGCGCGGACTCAGGAGCAGGATCCAAGCCATGGTCCGGAGAAACACCGGGATCAAGATCCCTACCGTCAACAGAACGTAGATGGATTTCTTAAACGGCAGGTCGGTGCGGGTGAGCAGCCAAACCAACGGAACGGCGAAAAGCATCGTTACCAATACCGTACCGGTGGCAAACAGGAGTGTATTGAGGAGTACCTCGTAGGTGAAAGGATCAAGATAGGCCCTGGCGAAGTTATCTAGGGTGAGCGGCCCGCCTTCGGCCGGCAGGCCGGTCCGCAGGCTCATGATGAGAACCATGAGCACCGGCACGCCGACGATCACGACGAGGAGCGCAAGCAGCGTCGCCGCGAAAAAATTCGCGCTCCCGCGCCTGCTTTCCAAGTACCTTTTTAACACACCGCGCGCTGCCATGGACTGAAATGAACCCCATGCCTCCTACCCGCGCATCGATGTTCGCCGTGGTCTTAGCGCTCGAAGCCAAGCATTTTCGAATACACGTGGGCCAGCCTGTCCACCGTATCCGCTTGATCCTGCGTCATGATCAGAGCCTGCTTCCCCTGGAGTTCTTTATACGTCTCCGTGCCGGGTATCAGCGCAGAACTCATGTCGAGGTACTGATCCCAGATCTTCTGGGCTGCCGGTGAAGTGAGGAAGATCGAGAACAGATGACCCGCATTGGGATGGCGCGCACCTTTGAGGACGCCGATTTGCTCCGCCGGAGCGATCACGGGCTCGATATTGGCAAAGACTATGGGCGCGCCTTCCCGCTGCGCTCGGAAGATAAAGCCGTTGTGCAGTGTGAAAGTGAGCAATACCTCCCCGAGAAGCAGACGCGTGTAGGCCTCAGTCATTCGCCCCAAGTTCAAGTCCTGTTTCGCCAGCGCCTGGACATATTTTGTGGTTTTTTCTTCGCCCCACGCGCCCACGGCCAGACGGGAGAAGTGGTGCGTCGCCGTGGTCACAGCCAGCTTGCCTTTCCACTTGGGGTCCAGCAAATCTTCCCAACGCTTCGGGACATCTTTGGCCGGCAATATTTTCTTGTTATAAGTGGGAAGACAGATTTGGTTGGCAACAGAAACAACCCCGTTGTCGTAACTGACCAATTTAGGGTTTACGCCAAACTTCGTGTAGTCGAATGTCTGGTGAAGCTTCTTTTTCCACAGGCTTGCATGATGCGCGTCGGTCACCACCATGGCGTCCCATTCCGGAGCGACTCCGGAGGCCGCTTGACTTATGACCGTGGCGACATTCTTGCTCATGTTCTGGGACGGGTGATAATTGACTCGAATATTGAGGCCGTAAGTTTTGTTGAATGCCTCGGCGACCGCCGCCGCTCCCTGGGGCCTCAGAGTCGATGACGCATAGAACTCCAGGACACCCTCTTTCTTGGCCGCTGCCACCAGGTCGTCCAGTGGGCCACCTAAGGCGC
>JBFJTQ010000383.1:0-4224 GCA_041625275.1 Binatia bacterium
CCTTGAGCACCGCGTACTCATGCGTTCGTTCCCTCGCCGACATGATCATCGTGTTGCCGACGACGAGCAGAATAATGCCGATGATCACAAACGACATGATGTTCATGGCGGTTATCACGGCGCTCGCCGCGGAGAGGAAGTTCTGCTGAAACGCGCGTTCCGTCTCCGTCTTGGTTTCAGCCCGGGAGTTGGCGAAGAGTCTGTCGATCTCTTCAGAAATCCTGGCTGATTGACCGGGATTTTCAATGCGGACGATATACCAGCCTATCTCTCCCGACCTCGCCGGCATCTCTTGTCGAATTCGTTCATCGAGATACTTGTAATGAAACATCATCGTCGCCGGGTCGGTGATCTGATCTCTGGGCCGGTATATTCCGCGCACGACGAATTCCCATTGCCCGGGGAATACATCGCCCTCGATGACCATTAGATCGCCGAGCTTCAAATCGTATCTCTTGGCAATGTCAATCCCGATAATGCAGGCATTGCGCTCGCGGTTAAAAGCCTCGAACTGCTCGGGTTCGATTAGAAACTCTGGATAGACATCGAAAAAAGTCTCTGAATCCACCGCGAGGCGGGCGAAAAATTGATTCTTGTCGATGTAAACTCCCGAAAACCAGCTCGCATAGGTAACTTTGCCGACACCGCGCACCTGTGCGATGCGATCTCGGTACGCCAGGGGAAGCGGAAATACGAACGATACGGCGTGGCGCGTGATGAGCCGATTCGCCGCCGATGCCTCGACTCCCGCGTACCAGGCGTTGACGACCGTGCGCAAGAGCGCAAACGCCATCACGGCCACCGCGACGCCGAGAACGGTCAGCAGGCTGCGCAGCTTGTGGCGCAGGGAATTGCGAACAAGAAGCCTGATCAGCTCCAAAACGGCCTCCTCAGGCCAACTCCCCCTTCTCCAGATGGCGGACCGAACGGGCTCTTTCGGCGGCTCGCGGATCGTGGGTCACCATCAGGATGGTCTTGTTAAGTTCCCGGTTCAAGCGGTCCATAAGCCCAAGAACTTCTTCCGCCGACACTTTATCGAGGTCTCCCGTCGGCTCATCGGCGACAAGGATGGCCGGGTCCGTGACGATCGCTCTGGCAATCGCCACGCGCTGCTCCTGTCCTCCAGAGAGCTGGCGGGGATAATGGTGCAGGCGATCCGCCAGCCCAACGACCGCTAGCGCGGTTTCTGCGTGGGCACGCCTCTCTCTCTTGGAAAGCGGCGTGAGGATGAGCGGCAATTCCACGTTTTCCAGGGCAGTCAGTACGGGAATGAGGTTGTAGAACTGAAAAATAAAGCCCACCGTGCGTGCGCGCCACTGCGCAAGCTCGGTCTCAGTTAACTCCGTAACGTCCGTTCCGGCCACGGAGATTCTTCCCGAGGTGGGCTTGTCGATGCCGGCGATAAGATTCAGGAGCGTCGTCTTGCCCGATCCAGATGGTCCCATAAATGCGACGAATTCGCCTTCCGCGATGGTCAAGGAAATATTTCTCAAGACCGGAATTTCCAGACTGTCCCGCTGATACGACTTGTAGAGATTTTCGATTTCGATGAGCGCCGCTGTCATGAATTAAGCAATTTACTGGGTTCTGACCGAGACTTTCACTCCCGGGTGAATTCTTTCGTCAACACCGATAATGACTTTATCCCCATCCTTGAGACCTTCTTTGATCTCGACTAGATTTCCAAAACTGCGCCCCACGGTGACCGGCAGCTCAATCGCCTGGTCGTCCTTGACCCCATAGACGACCTGGCGTCCGTTTCGACTCGCTACGGCGGCGTTGGGCACGGTCAGCACCGGTTTGGTCGCAACCAAATCGTGCTCAACTCCGGCTTTAAAAAATGTGATTTTAGCGCTCATCTCGGGCAGAACGCGCCGGTCGTAATCTTTGAACTTGATTTTAACCATGACCGTCGCCTTGGCGCGATCCGCTGTAGGTACGATCTTGCTGACAGATCCCTGATAACTCCGCTCCGGATAGGCGTCCAGGCGGATTTCGCAGCTTTGGCCGGGGGAAACGCGCGTGATGTTCGCTTCCGATACATCGGCGTCAACCTCCAGAGACGACATGTCGGCGATCGTAACCACGGCACCTTTGGAGCTTGCTGCGCCCGCCAGCGGAGCAACGATTTCGCCGACGTCCGCGTTCTTTTTTAGAACGGTGCCGTCAAACGGCGCGATGATATGCGTATTGTCCACCGCGACCTCGGCTTCCTTGACGGCATACTTTGCCACCTCAATGGATGCGACCACACGCTTATACCGCGCCTCGGCGGCATCGTACTCCGCCTGAGCGACCACACCTTCGCGCAACAGAGTGCCTTGGCGTTCGAGGGAAACCTTGGCGTCCTTCAGATCCGCTTCCGCCAGGCGAAGACTCTGCTGCGCGCGCGCGAGCGCCGCGGCAACATCCGCGTTTTCAAGACGTGCGATGACCTGTCCTTTTCTGACCTTATCGCCCTCCTCCACCCCAAGGTATACCAATCTCCCCGTCCCCTTGGACGCCACTGCCGCCTTGCGCCGTGCGACGACGTAACCGCTGGCGGTCAAGACTGCATTGGCCTGGGCCGGAGAAGCAAGAGAAGCGATCACAAGATCAACTTCGATCCCGGCATAAAACCACGATCGGAAGAGAAGAAAACCGCCGATGAGAATGGCGCATATCACGAGCCAGGTTACGGCTTTGCGCCGCCAGCCGGACTTCTTGTAGGGCCGTCCCGTTGAACTTCGGTCGATCCTCAACGATGCCAAATCAACGTTATTGGTCTCCATGAGGGATACTTTTTAGTTAGCCGGTTAATTGCGTGATTTTCAAGACGAAGGGTATTTGATAGTTTGTACTTCCATGAGCCTCGCCACGTCTTGGATCCCCGAAATCTACGCGCAAAATGCGCATTTTGTCTCCGACCTCGGAGAACCTTTGTTGCGCCTCCTCGACCCGAAACCAGGGGAACTAATTGTGGATCTCGGCTGCGGCGATGGAGCCCTGACGGACAAGATCGTCTCCTTCGGCCCCATCGTCTATGGAGCCGATTCCAGTCTGGCGCAAATCCAGGCTGCGAAAAAACGCGGTCTTCGAGTCCTGGTAATGGACGGTCATCATTTCTGTCTCAAGCAATCGTTCCATGCGGTATTCACCAATGCCGCGCTCCATTGGATGAAAGAACCGGCGCGAGTGCTTGACGGCATAAGGCATTCTCTAAGAGCCGGCGGACGCTGCGTGGGCGAGTTTGGCGGCGAGGGCAATGTCAGAACCATCCGCGCGGCTCTTCACGCGGGCTTGCGCCGCCGCCGTATCGAGCCTTTGGCTATTGATCCCTGGTACTACCCTTCCGTTCAGGATTACGAGCGCCTGCTCAAAGCAACGGGATTCGAGGTGACATATATCGAACTCATTCCCCGGCCGACCAGACTACCCGGAGATATTCTGGGCTGGCTCGAGGTGTTCGCCCAACCGTTTGGCAATTCAGTTGCGTTCGCCGAGCGCGACGAATTTTTGGCGGAGGTCCGTGACGACCTAAAGAAAAACCTCGCGGATGCGGAAGGGTCTTGGATCGCGGATTATGTGAGATTGAGGTTCAAGGCGGTAAAACCGCCATAGAAAGATGGTGCCATCAGTTTCCGCGTCTTCTGTATAAACGCTTTAAACCGATGGAACGATTGGAACTCTTTTCTTTTGCGTCCTAAGCGCCTGTGCGCTGAACCGAGCAGGAGTCCGAAGATTAAAAAAAAGGGCGACCCGACCCGTCGCCCCCTCTTGTCTTATCTTGTTATCAAGAAACTACCAGCGGTTTCGACCGCCGCTTCGGCCGCCACCATTGCCACCACCGTTATCGCGCCTCGCCATGGGCTTGGCCTCGTTTACAGTCAGCGTGCGGCCATCAAGCTGCGTTCCGTTCAGCGCTTCGATCGCTTTCTGCGCCTCGCCACTCGAACTCATTTCGACAAAACCAAACCCCCGGGACTTGCCGGTGAATTTGTCCGCGATGACGACGGCCGATTCGACGCTGCCGTGAGCCGAGAACACATCCTGTAATTGTCCTTCGGTCACCGTGTACGGCAAACCGCCGACGTATAATTTGTTGCTCATGTACTCCTCCTAAAGAGAGAACGTTAATGTCTTTACCCTGAGAATTGGACCGCTATCGGGAGCAGAACATGGAGAACTTGAGAATAGAAACCACGCCCCGGTCGGGTTGTCCGTATTAGGTATCGTTTCGCAAGG
>JBFJTQ010000384.1:0-4207 GCA_041625275.1 Binatia bacterium
GCAGTGAAGCAATTGACACCCCAGCGTTGTCTCAAGACCCTGTGTCTCTTTCGCTTCGTCAATCCAAGCAAGGAGATTCGCGTCGCCGGCGGGCGGGAAGTCAATCTCCGCTCGCTGCAGCCTTTGAGTCTTTTCCCGGCAAATTCGATCTTTGTCAACGGCTACCTCACCACGCCCGGCCAGCCGGCCTCCGACGCCCATCGCATGATCGAGGATCTGGGCTTTGAGATTGACCAAGCCGGCGTCCATTGACTCATTTCCACAGGGTCAGCAGAATGACTCCGCCGACGATCAGAGCGGCGCCGAGAACGATTTTGAGCGTGACTCGCTCAACGTCTCGGAGAAACAATGCGCTCAAGACAAGAGAGAAAAAAGGCCCCGTACTGGCGACGGGGATGACAACCGTCACCTTGCCCAAGTCGAGCGCATAATAGATCGACGTCATCGCAATGCTCACCGCGACGCCGGCGCCCAGATACCACGGCAGGCAGTGCTTGTTCAGCTTGAACGCTTCGCGTTTCTTTTCGACGATCCAAAGGATCAGGACCAACACCACAAATGACGAACTGGCCGTCACCGCCGCAGCGAGGATGGGATGAGGAACAGCCCCCATGCCCACCTTACGCAGAACCTGGGAGCAGCCGGCAAGCAGCGAGGCAGCGAGCGGATACAACAGGTAGATCGGCTGGAATTGTTTTACGGAGGCGTCGCGAAGCGAGAGCAGCGTAATCCCCCCGATGATCAACAACGTCGCGACGGCGATCGCCGGGGTCATCTGTTCTCCAAGAAAGAGGATTGCCATGAGCGCGCTGAATAGAGGCGTGGTCGCCCGCACCGGGTCGGTGATCGCTATGCCGAGGGCTTCAATCCCTTTGTATGTCATCAAGCGCGTGAGCCCCGGCTGAAAGAAACCCACCGCAACAAAAATAAGGATCGCCGGGCTCGTTAGGGGTTCGAGTGGCAGGAATAGGATGGTGACGCCCCACAAAAACACCATGTTGATGATCAAACCGCTCAACACCGCAGTGGCGGCATTGGAATAACGCAGCCCCTTCTTCGTCAGCATGTTGTGAAGCGCGAAGAAAAAAGCAGTAGCAAGAGCGAAAAGTTGTGCGGGCATGAAAAGCAGTCGGGACAGATTGTTGGTGAAATCTAGAGCCGTATACAGGCTTTTGCAGAAAAGCGCAAATCCATCCGAGATGGGTTCGCCGCCGGCTCCAACATGTGGGCCTGGAAGTGACGGGCAAGGCCTGATTTGACATTAACCAACCCTTCTCGCAATGATAGGCGCAAGATTCGGCGATTGGAGGGAACTACCTTGAAGATTCTTCGATTCAATGACGACAAAGTCGGTGTGATCAAGAACGACTCCATGGTGGTTGATGTCAGCGACACGATCAGCTCCCGCAAGGCCAAGGGCCCGCAGAGGGTGATGGAGGAAATCATCGACGGTTGGCGTAAGTACCGCCGCCGGTTCGAGAAGGTTCTCGTTGCGCAAGACGGCGTGCCGCTCGACAGTGTCGAACTCAAATGCCCGCTTCCCAGACCGAGCAAATGCCTCGCCGCTTTCGTCAACTATGTCGATCGTCCGGATCGCAGCCCGGAAAGCCTGCCAAACGAATACTTTTACAAGTCGCCCGATCTCATCGGGCCCGGAGGCACTGTCGAATTGACCGACATTCCCGCCGCGGTGGTGCATCAACCGGAGGCAGAATTCGCCTTTGTCATCGGCAAAACCGCTAAAAACGTGCGCGAGTCGAAGGCCATGGATTACGTGTTCGGCTACATCCCGTTCTTCGACATTTCGACCCGCGGACTGGTGCGCCGCACCCAGCTCGTCCCCAAAGGTCAGGATACTCACGGCGCCTGCGGTCCCTGGATCATCACCAAAGACGAAATCCCGGATCCGCACAACGTCGTCGTCAAGTCCTGGACCAACGGCGAACCGCGGCAGAACTACAACACGAAATACATGGCGCACAAGATTCCCGATCAGATCGCCTGGTTGACGCGTTTTCTCAGACTCAATCCCGGAGACGTCATCACCACTGGAACGTACCACGAAGGCTTAAAACCGATGAACGTCGGTGACACGATTGAAATCGAATTCGAGGGCTTCGGCAGAGCGAAGTTCCGCGTCGCCGGCAACAGCCAAAGAAAAGACGCCGACTGGCTCCCGGGGACAAATCAGCCACAACCGCCCGCCGGCGGGGGAATTCACAGGGTGTAGTGGACGGCCGAACGGGCGTCACTGTCCTCGCCCGCGCGATTTTCACCCCGGTTTACAACCTCGACGTCGAACCGTACAACTCAAACCGTTCGCCGCACACAAACTCGAAGTTTTTGCCGACTCCGACATTGTCGTGTCGGCAAAGACGGCTCGATCGCTCCCGGATCGTGCCATGCCAATCTCATTTTTGGACGCACTCATATGCGAGCGCGGATTGACTTTGCCGCGATGCTGCCGCAATGATGAACGCTAAATTGTTTTTTAGCGATGCGCGTTGTGGCTGAACACGAGCAAACGTACCAACCCTGGGTCAGGGATTTTCTTCTCACCTGGGTGAACCGTTTTAGTTTTTTCTTGGCGCATCACCTGACGCGGCCCATCTTGCCTCTTTACTTCGTTAGCTTCGGCGCGTCGTCGACGGTAATTGGCGCCGTGATGGCTATATTTACAATCACCGCAACCGTCGCGCGCGTGCCGGTAGGATTGTGGATCGACCGGCTGGGTCGCAAACCTTTTCTCCTCTACGGCATTGCCCTTTTTGCCGTTGGCAACCTCGGTTATCTCTGGGCGCCATCGATCTTACTGGTGATCCCCTTTCGCATCCTCCACGGCATCGGCTGGTCGGGATGCACGACGGCGGTCGCAACCTTGGCCGCCGACATCGCCCCGCAAAAACGACGCGGAGAGTTAATCGGGTACGCGGGTATGGCCAGCAGCCTCGGAGGCGCCATTGGTCCCGTGGTCGGTTTCGCTCTGCTTCAGCGCTACACCTTCGCAGGCGTGTTTCTCGGGGCCGTAATTCTCTTGGTCATCAGTTTGATGCTCGGAGGGTCTCTTCCAGAGCCGCTCCCGACGCGTGCGGGAAGAGAAGGGCCCCTGCGTTGGATCGATGCCCTCATCGTCCCGGAAACGCTCTTGCCCGCCATCGCCGTGGCCTTTCTCTCTTTCGGCCACGGTGGAATTTTGACCTTTCTTCCCATCCACGCGCTGGAGATCGGGCTGCAGAATCCGGGCATCTGGTTTGGAACTTACGCGGGTTGCCTCTTGCTCAGCAGACCCATCGCGGGTCCGCTTTCGGATCGGATCAGCCGCCGCGCCGTCATCATACCAGGGTTGATTTTGAACCTGTTGGGAATGTGCCTGTTGGCTGCAGCGTCTTCGCCCGCCTGGCTCATGGCCGCAGCGGTGGTCGGCGGCGTCGGCACGGGAGCAGCCCAACCCGCTCTGATGACAGTCGCCGTGGACCAAACCACGCCTCAGCGCCGTGGCCAGTCGATGGCCCAGTACCAGTGTTTCTACGACCTCGGCATCGGGCTCGGTTCGCTCACATTGGGCGCCTTCCTCGACCTTGTGGGTCAGAACTTCTCCCTCATGTATGTCGCGGCCGCAGGCGTTGCAGGGGCGGGGCTGTGGGTCTACATTGTCAAAGGCAAGTCCAGGGAGGGCCTATGCTGATCGATGCTCACGTGCATCTCGATAAGTACGGCGACCGATTGGATGCCGCGCTGGCAGAAATGAACCGGAGCGGAATTTTCACTGTTGCCACGGCTATGGACGTGCGGTCCTACCAGCAGGTTCTTGAGATCGCCCGGAGGTCGGAATTGGTACTGCCCACTTTTGGCATTCATCCCAAATACGCTGCGGAATACGCTCCAAGGTTGAACTCAATTGCAAAGTACATCGAAGCCAGTCCCGCCTTGGGCGAAATCGGTTTGGATTATCACTGGATCGATGACATCTCGCAGTATTCAGCGCAACGAAGCGTTCTGGAGTACTTTCTCGCCGCCGCAAGGGAACAAGACAAGTTCGTCAATCTCCACACCAAAGGGGCGGAGAAGGAAATCCTCGACCTCCTTGAGCGCTACGATGTCCGGCGACCGATCATTCACTGGTACTCCGGCCCCTCGGATATCCTCCGCGCTTTGATTCAATATGGCGCTTATTTCACCGTCGGCGTCGAGGTCCTCTATTCAGAGC
>JBFJTQ010000385.1:0-4201 GCA_041625275.1 Binatia bacterium
AAACGCAATCCCGTGTCCCTTTACCGCGCACAGCGGCGAGGGGGGAAGGGAAAAATCGGGACAACGACGAAAGAAGAAGATTTTGTCGAGTCCCTGTTTATTGCGTCGATGCACTCCTACATCCTCTTTTTCACCACTATCGGCAAGGTGTATTGGATCAAGGTTCATGAGTTGCCCCAGGCGAGCCGGGCCGCCAGGGGCAAACCGATCGTTAATCTCCTCAATCTTGAAGCCCTGGAGAAAGTTTCTGCGTTTCTCTCTGTGCGCGATTTCGTCGCGGGACGTTTTGTGATCTTTGCGACGAAAAAGGGCCTGATCAAAAAGACCGCCCTCATGTCGTATTCCAATCCGCGGGCCTCTGGAATTCGCGCCATCGGTCTTGAAGATGGCGACGAAGTGATCGGCGTTTGCCTTACCGACGGCCAACAGGAACTTATTCTCTCCTCTCTCCTGGGGCAGTCTATTCGCTTCAGGGAGGAACAAGTTCGGCCGACCGGCCGGGGGACGTACGGGGTGGTTGCCATGCGGCTTGACGAAGGCGACGCGGTCGTCAGCATGGAAATCCTCAGTCGCGGAGCCAGCATTCTGACCGTTGCGGAAAATGGTTACGGCAAGCGGACCGAGATGGACGAGTACCGTCTCCAGTCGCGCGGCGGCAAAGGCATTATCACGATGAAAACGACGGACAAAACCGGCCGGGTCGTGGGTGTCCAGCAGGTGACCGACGACGACCAACTCATGCTCGTGACCAACAAGGGAAAGATCATACGGCTTCGTGTCAAGGACATTCGAGTCATCGGCCGCAACACTCAGGGCGTGCGGCTCATTGACTTAGAGGAGGGTGAACGGGTCGTTTCGCTGGCCCGTTTGGCGGAAAAGGAAGAGGAAGAATAGCCCCGCCCCGATTCATGGCTGGATTTCGATACCCGGTCCCGATAATTGTTTTCACAGTTTTGCTTCAGTCCCGACGTTGGATGCCGTGAACAACATGACGTTACCCGTTGGCATTATTGGAGCTGGGGGTTGGGGAATCGCCCTGGCCAAGCTGCTGGCGGACAAAGGGGAGCCAGTCACGCTTTGGGCCCATGGAGAGGAAACTTACCGCGAGTTGGCGGAAAAAAGAGAAAGCGCCGCCTACCTTCCCGGAATCGTCTTACCCTCGTTTGTTCAAATCACCCGTTCTTTGGAACAAGCCGTAAGCAAGAAAGAATTAGTCATTTGCGTTGTGCCGTCCCATGCTGTTCGCGCGGTGATGACGAACGCACGACCTCACGCGGGCTCCAAGGCCAGAATCCTTTGTGGCACCAAAGGTTTGGAAGAGGACTCTCTAAAGACGATGGGGGAAGTGCTGGGCGAGATTTTCGGCGATCGGAATAGAGAGCTTCATGCCTTCTTATCGGGACCAACCTTTGCTCTTGAAGTGGCGCAGTGCCTTCCCGCCGCCGTAACGGTGGCGGCGCTTTCGGAAGACGTGGCCAAAGAAATACAGAAAGCGCTGAGCACGTCGACATTTAGAGTTTACACCTCGCAAGACGTCGTCGGAGTGCAATTGGGAGGAGTGATTAAGAACGTCATCGCGATTGCCGCGGGAATTAGCGACGGCATAGGCTTGGGACAAAATGCGCGCGCCGCTTTGGTGACGCGCGGACTTGCAGAGATGACTCGATTGGCGGTCCGCTTGGGGGCGGATCCGTTGACGCTCGCGGGTTTGCCAGGAGTGGGTGATTTGATCCTTACATGTACCGGGGGATTAAGTCGGAATCGGCAGGCTGGCATGCGGATTGCCGAAGGAAGAACGATCGAGGAAGTTTCGCAAAGCACTCGCATGGTGGCCGAGGGTATCCGCAACACTCGTTCTATCTATTTGCTGGCGCGTCGGCTGGGGGTGGAGATGCCTATTGTTGAGCAGATGTACAGCGTTATTTACGAAGGAAAAAAGCCCGCCGAGGCGGTTCGGGATTTAATGCAACGTGCCTTAAAGCCCGAAAAAGCGTTAAATTGACAAGACCGGGACTGTATGATTGAAATATATAGATAAGCGAAACGCCGGTCCGGTTCCCAGAGCAAGACCGTTCCTCGCCATGATACCCCTGAAGCACGTCGATTGTGTGGGTTTTTCGCGCGTAAGGCGGCTCGGGTTTTTCGACTGGTGACATGCGTTGTCGTACAATAAAACATCTGGCCGATGAGCCGGCCTATGGAGCAAACGGATTATGAAAAGAACCTATCAACCGAGCAACATCAAGCGGAAACGTACGCACGGTTTCTTAGCCAGAATGGAATCCCCGGGCGGACGCAACGTTCTCAAACGTCGAAGGGCAAAAGGGCGAAAAAAACTCACGGTGACCGTACCACCGAAGCGGCCTCGAACCTAGGGCAACCGATGCTGCCAACCGGCAGGGGGGAATTTCCCAAAACGGCCCGCCTGCGAAAACGTTTGGAGTTCGTAACCCTGACGCGGTCGGGTGAAAAGGCACGCACTCCCAATTTCGTGGTCATTACACGAGACAGCGATCGATGTGAGGCGAGGCTGGGTGTGACCGTCAGCTCCAAGGTGGGTAATGCGGTTGTTCGAAACCGGGTGAAGCGGCTTATAAGGGAATGTTTCCGCCGGTGTCGCCATGAAATCATTCCGCATAGGGATGTGCTGATTATTGCTCGAAAAGGAGCTGCCGACCTTTCATTTCCCGAAGTGACGCGCGAGATTCGAGGCTGTCTTCTTCGTGGCCGGAGTTGCAGTAGATAATGATACGGCTGAGCGAACACATCATCACCGGCATCTTGAGCGGCTACCACCGATTGGTGTCACCTCTTCTGCCTCGGGCTTGTCGTTTTTTTCCTAGCTGTTCCGTCTACGCTTCAGAGGCTATACAGAAACACGGATTCCTAAAAGGGGCGTCCTTGAGCCTGCGACGGTTGAGCCGTTGTCACCCATGGCATCCCGGCGGTTACGATCCGGTGAACTAGGTTCGACGACCGATGGAAAAACGCGCCTTCTTAGCTGTCGCTCTGTCTCTCCTCGTACTGGTGCTCTACCAAGAGTGGGTCACGCGACAATACGGGACTCCGCCTGCCCCACCACCGCCGGCGGCAGAAAAAAGAGAAGCGTTAAGAAGCGAAACGCCGGCGTCAACGACGACTCTCCCCGCCGCACCGCAAGCGCCACGTGCCGAATTACCGGTCGAGCAGAAAGCCAAGGAAATCAGGGTGGAAACGGACAGGTACGTGGCGGTGTTCACTAATCAAGGGGCGCGTCTCAAGAGTTTTAAGTTCAAGCATTATCGCAGCTCGGTGGACGAGAAGAGCCCGCCGTTTGAAATCGTGACAACCTATCCGGGAGTGATGCTTCCGCTCGGAGTTCGTTGGCAGGATCCCGCTCCCCGTGACGACAACGGGGTCCTCTACTCGATCCAGGGCGGCGGTTTGAACCTGACGGGCGATGCTCAGGCATCTTTGCGGTTTGAAGGGCAGGCGGAAAATGGCTCGCGGGTGACAAAAATATTTTCATTCACGGGGTCTACGTACGTGATCGGCCTCACCGTTGACGTTAAGACCGCGGGTGGCCGTCGCGCAGTGCCCGAAATCATGCTGACGGAAAGAAGCGATCACAGCGACCTCAATCCGGATGCCCCGTTTGAGGGACTTATTGCTCTCGTTGACGACAAAATCAAGCGGGAAACACCTCCGGAAGCAAACCAGGTTCAGCAAATGAGCGGCACTATCTCCTGGGCGGGGTTTGGTTACACCTATTTTTTATTCGCCTTGCTACCTGACAACGGTGCTCAGCACCAACTTTCGATTCGCCAATCAGGGAACTCCCTCATAGCGGCGTTCAGCGGCCCCGCAGGCAATCCCGCGGGAAGCAGTCAGTATGCCATGTTTATCGGCCCGAAGGACTTGGATACTCTGAAGCTGGTTGGAAAAGAACTAGAACGTTCCATCGATTTCGGCTATTTCGCGTTCATCGCCATTCCCTTTCTCTATGTGCTTCATTTCTTTCACCGGTTCACCGGCAGCTACGGCATAGACATCATTTTCCTAACCATCCTGATGAAGATCTTGCTGGCTCCGCTGACGCACAAGAGCATGGTGTCGATGAAACAGATGCAAAAGCTGCAGCCGCAGATGGAGCGATTGAAAGAACGATTCAAAGACGACAAGGAAAAGCAGCAGAAGTACGTCGACAAGCTGGAAGAGATCG
>JBFJTQ010000386.1:0-4197 GCA_041625275.1 Binatia bacterium
CAGCCTCTGGATACGCTGAACTGGGAAAGCCACGAGTGCCCCACCTTGAAGAGGAGGAGCGATGGTCTTTTCAGTAGCAGCTATATTGTAGTCTAGAGGAATATCCTCTGCAGCGATGCTCAACCGATTGCCGTAATTTGGAAGGAGATTGGGTACTAACAGATCTCCGTTAGAGTTGGTATGGCCGATTTCTTGATTGCTCGCGTAACCGCGGACGTTCGCAACTCCAGGAACTCGAATGAGGCCAAAGCTCTGTTGAATTGGGCGCGTGGCGAACACTTTTCCGCCGATAGCTGCCAGCCCGCCGGCGATGCTGAAGACGGTTGAGTCGCGGCCGTTCGTCTGATCGTAATTTGCCTCGTAGCGACCGTAAGGCCCCTGGTATTGAAGCAGGCCGAAGAAACGCTCTGCGTTTTCTGTCTTGCTTGCCTGGAAGCGGTAGCCATAGCCGGAACCCACCGGCAGAGACTTTTGCAAGCCTATGGTCCGAACGCTGTCGTCGTCTCGGTGTTGATAAGAGAGGCTTCCTGTTGCATGGCCGAACGAAAAAGTAAGGCCCGAAAAAACTTCATTGACACTGCTTTGTTCGTGGCGCGAATGGCTGGCGCTAATGGACAAACTGATCCAGTTCGTGAGTCGGATACTCGTCAACAGCGCCACCCTGTGCGATTGGCCGTGATCCTGGGAGTTTGCGAATCCATATTGGAGCGTCAAGCTCGAGCTAGGTGTCAGAGGGATTCCTGTAACCGCGTTGAATTCCAGCCAGGGTCGTGTCTCCGACGCTCCGAGACTCGATGTGGCATAGTGAGGACTCAATAGCCGCAGAGAACCCGCCAGATTAAGCGCCTTTCCGAGATAGCTATAGCCGAGGGAACTTGCTCCGCCGGCGAAGCCGTTCTCGTGACTTGCGGCCGTAGTGAGTTCCGCCTCGCCGTAGGGAAGGCGCGCCGTCAGAGTCGGACCACCACTGATGAGACTTGAGGAAGCTTCGATGCGCCCTCCTGCTGTGATGGAATCGCTAAAACCAAAACGATGCCGGCCTAGAAATGCCAGACGATCGTATTTCCAGCTTTCGCTGCCAACATTGTTTCTCCGGAAGCCTAGGTTGTAAGTGAACTCGTGCAGCCCGCGGGACAAAAGCCCTGCAGTGAAATAATAGGGAGACACGATTTCCCGCTCTTGGCCGAGGGCATCCCTTATGACCAGCCGGGCCGAACCGCCGCCGGTCGACACTGGCAGGTTTCTCAGCTCAAATTGTCCCGGTGGTAACTTTTCCCTACGCAAAAGCTGATCGTTAATATAAACATCGACCGTGGAAGGAGTCAGCACCGCCCCAGACAATCCGAAAGTCGGATTACGAATGAAATAGGGATCCAGCTTGAACTCACGGGAAAAGCTGATTCCCCCAAAAAAAAGACCGCCGCCTAGGCTTCCGCCATCGACAAAATGATCCCCGAGGACTGAGCGTATCATTCGCTGGCGATTATCTAGCGTCAGGTTCGTGAGACCGCGTGTGACCGATCCTTCAACGTTTCGAGAGAAGCTGCTATAGAGAAGGGTGTTTCTAAGGCTGACGCCCATTTCCCCAAAAACATCGTAGCGCTTAAAATCTCGAAGATTGACCGCGTAGTTCAGAAACGCGCTGGTATTGTCCGAGTATTCAATTTCAGGAGGGCGAGCGTTGCGTAACTCAAGCAAAGTAGAGCCCAACAACGATGGTTGCGCGACGAGGTGCAAGCTTAAGGCTTTTTCATCCAGCCTAAAGGAGACTGCAGGCGCAAGCGAGGTGAGAAAAACATATTTCTCTCCGCGCAAGAACTCTCGCCGACCCGCAAAGGAATTGAGGCCGGCACGTTCCAAATCAGACACGCGCGCCAAAACCTCGCCGCCTCTAAGGAAGACCAGAATTTGACCTTTGCCAACCTCATTAACGTTGAGGTCGAGGATTGCTCTCTGATCCGCTGCCCCCGAGATATCGGCGCACCCAACCGAACACACCAAAGAGCCCATCAGAATAAGAGTCCGAAGCAAAGCGCGCATGCGCAGCCTTTAACGAACAAGAATCGCCATATGGCGACCTCGGCTCATTCATCACAGGTTCCCGGGGCCAAAATTAAAGATTCTTTGAACAGTTTCTCATCCGTCTCCACTTCGACGGTTATAAGGCGAACGTTTCTGCAAACCCCGGGAGAAAAATCGATTTCGTATCTTCGCGAACCATCCGCGAGGATGTACCATCCAGTTAACTCCCGCTGATAGAATATCTCGCCTTCCGATCCTGTACCCCTGACCCAAAGTTTTTTGGCAACAAAATGGCTATTACCTCTATTTGTTACCTGAAATGACAACTGGCCGCGTCGGATCGCCAGGCTTTCAATGCCGCCGTCTATCAGTTGCTGGGCCGATTGAAGAAAAACGGGGATGCCCATTCTTGTGAGAATTCGGACCTGATTTTTTTCTTTCTTTGTAAAAACTGGAAGTTCCTCGACAAAGATTCGGTAGCTTTTCTCCTTTACCTCAAAGGGTGCGACTGTCCCCACTCGCAGCTTTCGCTCCTCTCCTGGCCCTAGGGACAACAGGCTGGGGAAGACAACAATATCGTCTGTAGGATTGAGCACCATTTCTCCCCGAAGGTTTTGATCCCAGGCAAAAGCACCAACTTGAAAGCGCAGTTTTTCAGTGCTGTCGTTTCGCACGGTGAGAAGCACGCTGGGTATACGTGGAGAAAGAAAGATTCGGATCGGAGTGACATGGAACGTGCTCGCCTTCACTGTCGCCGGCCAAAGAAATAGCCACACCGCAAGTGGGATAAGAACTCCAATAACTCGGTGGGAAGCGGCCGGTGAGATCATCGCCATAAGGGCTAGAAATTCACCGTCGCAAGCACCGTGTCGGTATAACTGCCCACCGTTACATCCTGTCCTGC
Organism: Binatia bacterium; assembly: GCA_041625275.1. Taxonomy (GTDB): domain Bacteria; phylum Desulfobacterota; class Binatia; order UBA9968; family UBA9968; genus JBFJNS01. Next base: position 2,927 of record JBFJTQ010000386.1, read on the forward strand.
AGCGATCCGGCCCCAGACCGTGAACGGCTGTGGGCTCTTGTTGGCCGCAGTTCCCGTATTTCGTGTGCTGGCCCCACTGCCCCAGACCACGGTCCGAGAAGAATCCTGATACAATTCGTAGGTAAGGAATTCCGTTCCGTCAGACATCCTACGGGTTGTTCCCGAGGGATTGCTTCCGAGGCCTAAGTCAACAGTCGTCACCGATCCCTTGGTACATGCAATGGTCACTGTACCGGTCCCATCGAGCGGACTCGAAGCATGTGCGACCACCGGATCATAACTCCCAAAGCCCAAATCGGCTGTGCTGATCGTGCAATTAGCAACAACACTTGCTGATACGTTAAGATTCGTGGAGGCTGACCCTGCAAATGACATGACCGGTGCTATCGTGATTGCGAGCACAGTGCCAACCATTCCCTTTTTCAAGCTCGCAAACTTCATTTATTCCTTCCTCCTTTTCTTAACTTCTTAACAGCCTTGGCGGTGTTAAAATTTTGACAATTTTGAACGTTGCGGAAATTATGCCAACTCAGTTGTTGTAAGCGCTAGTTTCATAAGCTGCCGATTTTAAATAGCAAAATTAAAACCGTCCCCTGCCACGCATGGTTAATTTTGTGCCGCGATTGTTAGAATCTTGAACAGGATGACAAATTATGACACCTCCCGGGGCTCAAGATGGGCTGAGAAAATATCCAAACCTAGAGTTTGGACCCGCCATGCAACTTCTCTTCTGTCTAGCAGACTTGAAGCTTGGTAAATTTTGGAAAAGGAGAAACTGGCGAACTTTTAGAGGCTAGTGTCAAGGCTAGAAATTTACTATGACGACAAGGTAATCAACATGCTTTTCGGGTTGTACAGGGTGGCCTGCGGAAATTCGGGCATGAACTGGGATGATGATGGGTTGCGTAGAAGTGATGGCGTGGAGGCTCACCGGTCCTGCTGGAGAATCATTCCAGAGCTGAGTCAATGCGGAATTTCTGTAAATTTCATAACTCACTCTCCCGCCGCCACTTGACATCAACCGAGTCGTAAAGCTGTTGGAGGAGCGATTTCCAAGTCCGATCGAGACGGCCTGGTTTGAACCCCTAGCACACTCTATTGCCAAGGATGTCCTGGCAGTTGATTCCGTGGTCGCCTGGCTCAGCCTCGAACCGTAATCTCCGAAGTCAAGAGAGCCGGCGGAAATACTACAATTTCTAACGACTCTGACACTTACGCCCAGCGTTGCCGACGCAGAACCAGCGTCGGCGGCTTTGAGTGCGCACAACAGG
>JBFJTQ010000387.1:0-4193 GCA_041625275.1 Binatia bacterium
AGCAATGGCAAAATAATCTTCCTAAAGGTGTAAAGCCATCCCGCGCCGCTCACCACGGAGGCTTCCTCGAGTTCCTGCCCGATCTGGATCATCGACGCCGATGCGCTTCGGATACCGTACGGTAGATACTTCGTCACGTAAGCCACGAGCAAAATCCACAACGTCCCGTAGATCGGGATTGGCAAGGTGAGATAGAGCACCAGCAGGCTCACACCCAGGACGATGCCGGGGATGGCGATCGGCAAAAACGCCAAGTTATCGACGACAAACCGCCCGGGCAGCTTGGATTTGACCGTGATCCACGCCGCGCACGAAGTTATTAGCATCACCGCCGTGGCGCTGCCGAAAGAGAGCATGACGCTGTTCAGAAACGCCTGCCGGGCAAACGGGAAATTGTACAGCTGGCGGTAACTCTTCAAGGAGAGCTGCGAAAGCATTTCCAATGATGGCGCCGCCATATAGGGCGTAAAAGAAGCCCATATGAGATTAAGAACGGGCAGCAGCGTGGTGAAACCGGTGATCGCCAACCCGATCAGGCCGCAGAGGTACTTCCATCCCCCGAGATCGATACGTTTCGGCCGGTAACCCTTTCCCGTGATCGTCGCAAATCTCTCTGCAGCTCTGGTCACGCGATAGTAAAGATACAGACCAATGGCGCTGATCATGAGGAGGACAACCGCATAGGCCCCGGCGACTCCATAAAAAGGCCGCAGCCGTTGCAGCGCGCCGTAGATCTTGGTCGTAAACACGAAAATCCCCGCGCGCACGCCGATCAAAGCGGGAACCTCGAAGGCTTCTATGGCTCGGACAAAGACAATGAGGAAGACCGAAAGCATGGCCGGCGTTACTAGTTTCAGCGTAATTTTCCGCAGCGTCGTGAAAGTTCCAGCGCCGCAAGCGAAGGACGCTTCTTCCATCAGAACATCCTGCGATCTAAAGGCAGCCGACATGAGTAAGAAGACCAAGGGATAAAGCCCCATGGCCTCGGCCCAGACCATGCCTCCGAAGGAATAGATGTCGAGCGCAATGGCTGGACTTCCCGTCAGGTAGCGGAGCGTCAAATTCAAGAGCCCGATTTGCGGCGAGAGCAGCAGAATCCAGGCGACGGTTTCGAGAATTCCCGGAATGATGAAGAGAACGATGATGAGCGTGCTGATGGCGCCCCGAAATGGGCTGTTGGTTCTCTCGCAGATCCAGGCAAGGAAAGTTCCCAGGCAAAAAGACAGCACCGAGCTTGCAAAGGCGAATTGCAGTGTGTTCCAAAACAGGGGATAGAATTCCGGGTCGAGGTACGCTTTGGCGTAATGCGCCAGCGTGAAGACGCCGAGGTTCCCCGGCGATGCGTCCGTCAAGCTGTAATAGAGGAGCATCAACAGCGGGGTCAACGCGAGATAAGCGATGAGCAGGCTAGATCCAACGAGGATGAAATACAACCTGGCTCCTGGGATAAGGCTCAGACATGTGAAGCTTCGGCAACGGAAGACGACAGAAAATCCTGCTCCTGTCCCTGCCGTCAAATGCCGTCGTTGCGCACTTCTTGCTCGGGTTAAAATAACAGGCGAAAGTCCTATTCCTTCGCCTGTCTACTGTCAGCCCAATATTTGCTCACGAGACGATAGCGGCAGAGCTTCTACCCAGCTTCCCCCCTTATCTCTTATCTCAAATTGAAAGTCTTGCGGAATTCGTCCTCGAGTTCATCCGCTTCCGCGCCCTTAAGCTTGTTGATGTCGATGTGAAAGAATTTCACTCCCTTGACTAGGTATTCCGGATCGGCATCCACATCCTTGTGAGCGGGGATTCGCTGGATGCTGCGGAAGACTTTCTGCCCTTGTTCAGACAACAGGTAATCAGCCATCAGACGGGCCAGATTGGGAGAGTTGGAATGCGCCGACACGGAGGTCAAGATCGGGTAGGAAGGCAAGACATCCAATCGCGCCCAATCGACAGGAGCGTTCTTCTTCTTGTACTCTTCCATATTCCCTGAAGCGGCGTTGGCATAGATCGGGTATTCACCCGCGCCTAAAAACTCTCGCGCCAGCGTCGCGCTCTGTGTCGGTATTGTGTTCAAAGCCGAAAGCGCCCGCATATATTTGAGCCCTTTTTCTCTGCCGAGCAGTTGCATCATTGCGATGTACCATTCGGGCCGGTTCGGGTTCATTGCGACTTTGCCCCTCCACTTTGAGTCGAGCAGATCCTCCCAGCGCTTCGGGATATCGGTGTTCTTCACCAGCTTTGTGTTATAGCCAATGGTCATGGGATTAATCTGCGCCGCTGTCCAGAATCCCTGGGGATCGGTTAATGCCGCATCGTAGTGCACCGCCTGCGGTGAGACGTATTTGGCGAGAAGATTCTGCTCCTTGATGGCTAGTGTCGCGAAAGCACTCGAGAGCAGAACATCGAAACGATGCTTTCCCGCCCGCGCTTCGGTGAGAATGCGCTGGCCCAGCTTGATCTTGCCCGCACGATAAATCTCAACCTTAATTCCCGGATAGGCCTTCTCGAACGCCTTGGCGAGTGCTGTTACATCTTCGATGGAAATAGACGAATAGATCGTGACCCGTCCTTCCTTCTGCGCGGCCTTCATGTCAATGGCTTGCGCCGCCAGAAGGGTCTGAGGAATCAGCCACAAAACAGCCAATAGAAGCAAAAAGCTTCCGTGATAAGAGCTGTGTTTTTGCATGGCATTCTCCTTTCCGGCTTGACACCTATCAAAAAGAAATCCCATGTCAACATTTTTGTTCCCGAATCATGGATGTGGAATCACTCCACGCTTTTCCAGTTCCTTGCCCGGCCTCGCCGGGTCTAATGTCCGCTCGGCCAATGTCATCGTAAGCTTCGTAGGGCACCAGTTACACTTTTGTCCTGTCTATGCTACGCTGCAAAGATGGCAGCTCAAACTTACCAGAAACGCCAAAAGGAGTTGGTGCGCTTGCAAAAGAAGCGGGACAAGGCCGCACGCCGCCTCCAACGGAAAGCAGAGAAGAAGAAAGGTGGACCGCCGCTAGAAACCGAAGAAGAGGCGCTGGCGAGAATTCGTTTCTAGACGCAATTGGCTGATCATTAATCATCGTGTCCGCCGCCAAGTCCTTCATTCGATGGCGAGCCTTCTTTTTGGCGAAGACCGTGAGCATCCCACCAACCACCTGCACACGATGGACCGGTTTGCCCGCCCGTCTGTCGATTCATTTATACGCGATTGCCAGATTCTTCGCCATGGCTTATTTTGCTTCAGCTGCGTCGAACAGGAGCAGTTTAACCGTCACAATTTAATCCTTGCACTGGATCACTCAATAATGATAAACGGTCAATTTTCGCACTTCAGTCACAGGCCTTCTGAAAGTGCGACCGACCACTTGGTGAAGGCCTAAGGCGTCTTGCCTTGCGAAGCTTTACCTTAAAGGAGAACTCAACCAGAGCGTGGGTGTTTGCACATGTTCTACTCCTGCCGGTAAGCGTATTCCGGGGTCGGGGACATTAACCTTTCGTAGCTAAGGAGGAGAACATGAACAACAAACTTTACGTAGGGGGCTTACCCTACACCACCACCGACGAACAGCTCCAGCAACTCTTTTCGGCGCACGGCACGGTGGAATCGGCCCGTGTGATCACCGATAAGTTCACTGGCCGCTCCAAAGGCTTTGGCTTTGTGGAGATGAGCTCCGGCGCGGAAGCGCAGACCGCAATTCAGGCGCTGAACGGCACCGACCTTGAAGGACGCAGCCTCACCGTCAATGAGGCCCGCCCCCAAGAGAAGCGGTCGGGCTTCGGCGGCGACCGACGCGGCGGCGGTGGTGATCGCCGTGGCGGCGGTGGCGGGCGTAATCGCTGGTAATCTTCTTCTCTAGAACCTAAAAAACCCGGGCGCCAGGTCGGTGCGCACCGGTTTGAGGGTGAACCCGTTGAGTTCGGGAAGATTATCCAGGGCTTGCGGGTTTTCCTTCTCGACCGAAAACTATCGGGCTCGGCCTAGATTCGTTAGATGAGCTTGTCAACGAGATCTGCAGGCGGCTGACCTTTGCGGATAACGCCACGACGCGAGACCCGTCGTAGAAGACGGGCTGCGCGCCTCGTGTAAGGTCAAAGTTTTAGCCCCCGCCGAGTCACGGGTCAGTGCCAGCCCCCGTTTCAGCGAGATTGCTGACAAACCGCTTGGCTTCTTCGAAGTTTTGAATCTCGACGATCTCAAGATACCA
>JBFJTQ010000388.1:0-4193 GCA_041625275.1 Binatia bacterium
CGACAATTTGTTTATCATTATGCCAAGGCTGGAGGGTCCTCCGACGGTATTGCGACTTCGCTATTAGGCAGATGTTTGCGTTTCAATGATGAAAAGACCGCTGACCAGCTTGGCCTGACGAGGCCGCTTTTGGTTCTTTACCGGGCGGATAGGGCTATCAAGTGAGAGGATTGAATCCGTTTAACAGTTCAAAACGTTCAAGCCGTTCAAGGAAAGACGCCGCGACCGAAAACCTCAGAAGGGTGATCAGATCACAGTTCTGAGTAACGAGTGCTGAGGACGGAGCCATGAAGACTAAGCTAATCCTTTGTAGGCAGCGACCGCCAACCGGCAGATCATCATTATCGAAATACTCATCGCTCAGCACGCAGTCCTTTATTTCACTCTATGCTCCATGCTCCTTGCTCCCTGCGTTCCTGCCCGGGCGCAGCAGCCGGGGAAAGCGCCGCGGGTAGGTCTTCTATTGCAGGGAAACGCGAGCTCGCTCATGACGCGGCTCGAAGGATTTCGGCAGGGCTTGCGCGAACGGGGCTATGCCGATGGCAAGAACATTATTCTTGAGCAGCGGTTCGACGACGATAGAGAGGAGTCTCTGCCAGTGCTTGCGGCTGAGCTAGTCCGTCTTCGGGTTGATATCCTCGTGGCCGCAGCCACCCCTGCGGTCATCGCTGCCAAACGAGCAACCACAATTATCCCCATCATTTTCGTTCACAGCGCGGCACCCGTGGAACTCGGATTGGTCGCCAACCTTTCCCGCCCCGGCGGAAATATCACCGGATTGAGCAGCGCATCGCCAGACTATAGCGGCAAGCAGCTTGAATTACTGAAGGAGGTAGTTCCTAAGCTTTCACGGATCGCGATCCTCTGGAATGCCGCCAATCCCGGTACTGCAATCACTTTCCGAGAGATGCAAGACATAGCTCGAGCGTTCAAGTTGCCCGTTCATTCCATTGAAGTCCGGCATAGCGAGGATCTCGAGCCCGCGTTCAAAACCATACCGAAGCACCGAACTCTAGGTATTGTCACGCTGCTCGACCCACTGGTGGTGAGTCAACGAGAGCGCATCGTCCAATTAACGGGGAGAACTGGATCACCAGCAATATACCCACAGAAAGAATTTGTGGAAGCTGGCGGCCTTATGGCCTACGGCGCGGAACTCGCCGACTCCTATCGCCGGGCCGCCATTTTACTGGACAAGATTCTAAAAGGGGCGAAGCCAGCGGAGCTGCCCGTCGAGTATCCCAACAAGTTCACTTTCATTGTCAATCTCAAGACGGCAAAACAAATCGGCGTGACGATTCCACCGAACGTGCTGGCGCGGGCGGATAGAGTCATTAGGTGACATTTTGGATTTTCGATTGCTGATTTTGGATTGGGGAGACAAAAACATGGATAAAACACTCCGGATGCAGTTTCGCTTCACCTTCAATCGGAAATCCAAAATCCCAAATCTAAAATGGGTGGGGGGTTTTGCAATTCTCGTCCTGTTTGTTGGGTGGGCGGGAATGGCCGAGGCGCAGCAACCGAATAAAGTCCCCCGGGTAGGTTTTCTAGGCAACTCCACGGCTGTTCTTGAGGCAAATCTGATCGGGCCGTTTCGCGCAGGCTTACGTGAGCTCGGCTACATTGAGGGGGAAAACATCGTCATTGAATGGCGGTGGGCGAAAGCAAAGTACGAGCGCTTTCCGTCGCTCATCGCCGAGCTGATCGCTTCCAAGGTTGATGTGATCGTTACCGCGGGCACACCGGCCACAATCGCTCTCAAGAAGGCGACAACGAGGCTGCCCCTGGTCATGATCGCCGTTGGAGACCCCGTGGGCACCGGCCTCATTACAAGCCTAGCCCACCCTGGCGGAAACCTCACCGGGTTGACGTCGATCTCGCCGGAGTTAGACGGGAAGCGGTTGGAGCTGCTTAGGGAAGTCGTTCCCAGGATTTCGCATGTAGCGGTGCTCTGGAATTCCAGCAGCCCCCTGCAGGTGGTGGCGGAAAGGGAGACCCAAGCCGCCGCACGGGCAATGGGAATAAAAGTGCTTTCCCTGCGGGTGGAAGTCCAGGATCACTTCGACGATGCCTTTGCGACAATTCGAAGAGAGCGGCCAGGTGCGCTCCTCGTGTTAGCGGATCGCCTGTTCCTCCACCACCGAGTGCGCATCATGGAGTTCGCCACCCAAAACCTCTTACCAGGGGTGCATGCTTACGTAGAGTTGGTGGAATCGGGCGGCTTGATGTCTTTCGGGCCAAGCTATGCGGGCATGCACAGGCGGGCCGCGTACTTCGTGGACAGGATCCTCAAGGGCGCGAAGCCTGCGGATCTTCCGGTGGAAGCACCGGCAAAGTTCGAGCTTGTGATCAATCTAAAGGCCGCCAAGGCGCTCGGCCTGAAGATTCCGGAGCCGGTACTGTTCCGGGCGGACAAGGTGATCAGATGAAAGGCACTGCATGCGCTCCAATAGTTCCAAACGTTCAAGCCGTTCAAAGTGTTCAAAGAAAGATGCCGGGATGGAAAATCCTGGAAGTGTGGTCAGATGAAAAAACTGAGGACTGAGCCATGAATACTGAGAACCAAGCCCCGCGTTTTGACTACTCAGAACTCATCCCTCAGCACTCAGTCCTGTATTTTGCGCTTATCGCCATGCTCTTTGCGGTTTCCGTGCCCGCGAATGCGCAGCAGCCGGTGGATATCCCACGACGCGGCGTGCTGGTAACCGGTCGGCGCGGTTTGGAGGTGATTCGGCAGAGCTTGCGCGCGCCAGCGGCTGGTGTGCGGTTATTTTTCGACTGCGATATTTTTGAACCGCGGTGGATTGATCACGGGCTGAGCAAACTCTATCATTGCTATCAGGAGAGCCGGGGGCCTTTGGCGCGCTTGCGGAAAGAAACCGCCCCCGGCGCCGCCTTAAGGATCGATCCCTTCTTGGAGGAGATCCATCATACCCTCGAAGGCATATTCAAAAGCTGCGACACGGCACCCGAGGGAGTCATGTCCGGTCCTCGCTTCGAGTTCTTAAGACCGTTGCTAATCGCGCCAGCGATTTTTTTACAAGCGAATCTGGTGGGCGGATGATGTTGTTGGTTACGAGAATCGTGGTCGCCGTGGGTGTTCGTTCACAGAAACGAGCCGGGACAATGGCCACGAACTAGGATGGATTAATGCGGAAGAAGTTTTTATCGATCTTACTGCTGCTCGGCATTTGGCTACCGATGAGTACCACGAGCGCTGCGGAGCAGCCACGACCTTTTCGAATCGGGGCCTTGACCGATTCGTGGGGCCCCACGCCCGGGATCGTAGGTCTCCGCGACGGCCTTCACGAGCTGGGATATCGCGAGAACGAGCAATTTGTGATCGGCATCCGATTCACGCAGGGGGATGTTACGGCGCTTCCCGCGGCTGCTCGGGAACTCGTCCAACAGGGAGTGGATATTCTTTTTGCCTCCAATCCCAGCTCGGTAAAGGCGGCCCAGATGGCAACCAGGAAAATCCCGATTGTCTTTGCCAACGCGGGCGATCCGGTAGGGCTTGGCCTTATACGCGGTTTTTCCCAGCCCGGAGGGAACATCACCGGGGTGACCGATCTAGACCTCGAATTGGGGCCAAAGCGACTGGAGTTCCTTCGTCAGATCATTGCCGGCCTACAACGGGTTCTGTTCGTACACGACTCTACCGAGGCCTTTTCGGCTGCGGAGGCCAAGGGCTATCGGCAAGCCGCCCAACGCCTGGGGATCGTATTGGTTGATAAATCAGTTCGCACCGAGCAAGACGCACAATCAGCGATCGCGCGGCTGCGAAGAGGCGAGGTGCAGGGGATTGTGGCCCCGCGGTCGCTTTCCCTGAACATTCCAGGCTTCATTCTGGACGCCACCTCCCAAAAGGATATGCCGACCATGTTCCCGGACATTTGGTATGTCCAGAAAGGCGGCCTAGTTAGCTACAGCCCCGATTTTCACCAATCGGGCCGCAAGGCAGCGCGCCTGGTGGACAAGATTCTCAGAGGAGCAAATCCAGGGGAAATCCCCGTGGAGGTAAACACAAAGATCGAACTCGTGATCAATGTCAAAGTCGCCAAGGCCCTGGGACTCCAGATAGCGCCGGAGATATTATTTCGCGCTGACCGGTTGATCCGTTGAAGGGAGTGAGAAACCAGAGGATGGCAAAGCAACACATGGTACTTGGTCGAGTGCCTGCGGGAGGC
>JBFJTQ010000389.1:0-4180 GCA_041625275.1 Binatia bacterium
GCGATTTTGTTGCCCGTAGTCGTTAAGTGGGAACCTCTCACAGGTATGGCTCTCCTCATCGGGGCAAGTTCGGTGAGCGCCATCTGTGCGGCCTACCTTCCGATTCTCTTTGGCATTCCCGGAGGCTCCGGCTCCCAGGCCACCGTCCTCGATGGCTACCCGATGGGGAAGCGCGGCGAGACGCGTCGGGCTTTAGGGGCTTCTTTTATGGCGGGAGGCATGGGAGCTCTCATCGGCACCTTGACTCTCGCTCTGGCGATTCCCGTGGCCAAGCCTTTGATTTATCTCATGGGCTCTCCAGAGCTTTTTGTTGTCATGCTTTGGGGTCTGAGCATGGTGGCCGTCTTGGCTGGAAGGCGGCCCGTCAAGGGACTCGTCGCGGCCGCATTAGGACTCCTGCTTGCGACCGTCGGTCAGCAGGCCCAGAGCGGCGTCATGAGGTTCGTTTACGGCGAGCCGTATCTTCTGGACGGCATCGCCATTAGCATTATTGCCCTGGCGCTTTTCGGTATTCCTTCAGCGCTGGATTTGGCCCTGACCAAGCTCGGCGTCGAACAGCAACCGGCCCCGCTCAAGGGAAGCCTTCTTGACGGGGTCAAGGATACGCTGCGCGAATGGTGGCTGGTGCTGCGGTGCAGTTTTGTGGGCGTATGGGTCGGCATTGTTCCCGGCCTCGGCTCGCAGGTCGTCGACTGGCTCGCCTATGGCCACGCGGTGCAGAGCTCCAAGGGCGGGAGGGAGAATTTCGGCAGGGGAGACGTGCGTGGAGTCATCGCTCCCGAGAGCGCGAACGACGCGAAGGACGGAGGTGACCTCATAACGACGTTGCTGCTGGGTTTTCCGCAGGGGGTGGTCACGGCCCTTTTTATCGTGGCCCTGCTCGCGTGGGGATATCTCCCGGGCCCGGAGATGATTAACAAAAACCTGGATGTGATCTACAGCGTAGTTTGGATCCAGGGAATCTCAGGAATCGCAGGAACCCTGGTCGGCTTTTTCTTGGCCGCGCAGCTCGCCAAGCTGGCGCAGGTTCGCTACACATTCATGGTTCCCACCATATTTATTTTCATCCTCATGGGCGCTTTCAGCGTGAACCGCGATCCCGCGGATCTCGTAGCAGTGGTCGTGTTTGGAATTCTTGGCTACTTCATGAAGCGCTTTGCTTATCCGCGGCCGGCCATGATCCTGGGGCTGGTCCTGGGAGACCTGATGGAGAAGTACCTTTACAGGTCCATGGCCAGCTACGGGTTTAGCTGGCTCGGGCGGCCCTCGGTCATCGTTCTGCTCGCTTTTGCCCTGATCTCGTTTGCTTTCACGCTGCGGGGCAGGCTTGCGAGCAAAACGGATTCTGACTTATCTTTGGCGGGGGCGATGCAGCGGTCCGAAGATGAAAGCTAATTTTACACTCTTCCTTCTTGCCGTTTTCGTCGTCGCGATCGTAACGGGCTGGGAGTGGCCTTACATCGCCAAGCTCATGCCCGTCTACGTTGCCGCTATTCCGGGGCTCGTCCTGGTTCTAGTCCAGCTCTACCGAGACGCCACAGATTGGGAGAGCCGGCAAGGAAAGGCAAGCGGCGGCATCGAAATGGATGAGGTTTTCAACGTGAATTTGGATAAGGCGGTCGAGATGCGCCGCACGCTGGGGTTTTTCGCCTGGTTCATCGGCGGCGCCGCGGGCATCTGGCTTTTCGGCATCGTGATCGCCTTACCCGTCTTGACGCTCCTCTACACCCTCATCGAGGGAAGGGAAAGATGGACCACCTCTCTGATCATGGGCGTCGGCGCCTTCGCGCTCGTCTGGGGCCTCTTCGAATACATGCTCGATGCTCGATGGCCGCCAGGGGTTCTTTTCCGGTAACGCAGACCAGCTTATTTCGAGATCGCCTCCGTTCAACCCGAATCATCAGTGCACGGTTGGCGACGAGATCTGAACGGAAACAGTATGAAGAAAACTAAAAGAAAGAGACGGGCGCAGGCTGCCGACAAAGACACAATGCGTCCAGAGTACGATTTTTCGAAAGCGGTTCGGGGCGTGACCGCGGCAAGGTATGCAGAAGGTACCAACGTTGTTCTTCTCGATCCGGATGTCGCGGAGATTTTTCCTGATACTCGTGCAGTGAACGAGGCACTACGCACGATCGCTCGCCTGGGCAGATCGTTATCGAGAAAGCGCCGGAGAGGCACGGCATAACCGCTAGGCTGGAAAAGTCGCGTGAACTGCGCTTCTCGACCGAAATGCCAGAGACTATGAAACGTGGAAGGGTCAACGTTCGCCAAAGTGCGATAGACTCAGCCTTGCTCCCCTCGCGGCAAGGTCATTGGAAACATTTCGCTGTTCCCTCGGCACCGGGAGTATAAACTCCGCTAAATCGAATTAAGCCTCCGTGTGCGCATCCCCGTTGAACGGTTGAACCTTGAACCGTTGAACGGTGTACCATACGCCGGAAGCTATCAATCGATTTGACTGCCGCTCTTTACTTCTACCCGTCGCGGAGGGCCTTACGATTGCGGCCGAGCCGACTGAGCATGAACTCCTTGAATTTCGCTGCGAGCGGCGAAAGGGGTTTGCTTTTCGCGGAAACAAAATAGGTGTCGGCGGTCAGGCTGAGACCCGGCAGGTCAAGGATTTTATATTTCTTCGATCTTACCCCGCTCTTGAGACGGTCGCGGTGAGTAAAGCCGACGCCCAGAAGCTGCTTCACGGCAAGTATCAAGGCATGGTGGGAACCGGTATACAAGACGACGTTTAGATCAACGTTGGGCGGGGCCAGCCTGCGCAAGGTCCTTTCCATGCGGCTATCCGTTCCGTGCTCGCGCATTCTGAGGATGAGAGGCGCCCCGAGGACATCCGCCGAAGTAAGGTTGTTTTTTCGCGCCAGCGGATGACGGGAGGAAACGAACGGGACCATGTCGATCTTCCTGCCGACATTCTCGTAGCGCAGGCCGTCAAAACGGCCCAGGTGGTTGACGACGGCGGCGTCGAGTTCGAAGTTCAACACCTTGCGTTCCAGATCGGGGCTGAACCCTTCCACGATTGCGGCGCGGGCTTGCCGGTAGTCCTTGAGAAACGCCCCCACCATGGAGGCGACAAAGCTCATTTTCGCCCCCAAGGTAGTGCCGATTCGAAGCTGCTCGATGTTTGAGGTTTTCTTCTTCTTGAACGTATCCTGAACGCGGTCGAACTCTGCCAGCAGCGCTTTGACTTCGCGCCGGAATACTTCCCCGTCGATCGTCAACCGAATTCCGCCCTTGGCGATGCGATAAAGCCGGTAGCCCACCTCGGCTTCCAGCTCTTTTAAGTGCCGCGAAACCGTGGGCTGACTGACGTGCAGCTCCTTCGAGGCGCGAGAGATGTTGCGGTTTCTCGCTACCGCGTCGAAGACCTTCAGTTGGTGAATGGTCATTTCGCGAGACCGCCCCCCCACCGGCTGTCCTACCGTGATGAGTTTGACCAACAACCCATCCAGGCCCGCGCCGACAAAATGATTACGACTTGAGATTCAATAGCACAAATCCAGGCTCCGAGGGAAATAGAGAAAAATCTATACCTGCTATCCGAAAAAACGATTTGTCAGAATGCGAGGCCGAAGGATAAGGATGAGAGAGATGGGACTTTGGGTGGAGGGGGGAAAGAGTGAAACGACGGAAGGGAATATAGTCCGCGTGACCTGTGGAGAGAAGAAGGCGAAACTTTTCGGGGAGACGGTCATTCGTCAGGGCAGTCATGAAAATATAGTGAAGATGTCGATGCTCAACTCTTGCAGCAGATTATTATTCAGCGTGGAAAGGGGTTGCTCATGAAAAGCATAAGGAAAATCAGGAAAGCATTGTTTGGAGGGATGTTAATCCTGTTCCTCGTTTTCACTATCACTGGCCAAGCGGTCGCACAGACCTGCGTTCTCCCTCCTTCTGGGCTGGTGAGTTGGTGGCCTGGTGATGGCAACGCGAATGACCTAATCGGTAGCAATGACGGAATCATTGAAGACGCGACATTTTCTGGTGCACAGGTAGGTTATGGATTTGACTTTCTGGGGAGTTCCAATCGTATAAAGATTCCCCATGCCAGCGAATTGGACTTCACGACCACAGATTCGTATACGATTGATTTCTGGATTAAGACTGGGATCCATTCGTCTGGGCATATCTCATTGGTCGAAAAATGGACGGGACAAAGTGCAACTCC
>JBFJTQ010000390.1:0-4171 GCA_041625275.1 Binatia bacterium
GCGGAGCATAAATCTCCAGCGTTTCCTCCGCGGTTTGAATTTGCTTCTCTAGTGACAAATGGCCTAGGGTCCGCATGTTATGGATTCGATCGGCAAGCTTGATTAGAATCACCCGCACATCTTTACCCATTGCGAGAATCATTTTGCGGAAATTTTCCGCCTGCTTTTCCTGGTGACTGCTATTTTCAGCATGGCCAAGCTTGGTTACACCGTCCACCAGCGCGGTAATTTCGCCGCCAAACTTGGTGGCCAGCTCATCCAACGTGGTTAGCGTGTCTTCGATGGTATCATGGAGCAACCCGGCGACGACACTTGGCACGTCAAGCTTGAGGTCAGCGATAATATCGGCCACCGCCATCGGGTGGATAAGATACGGCTCGCCGGACATACGCGTTTGTCCGCGGTGAACCTCGGCCGAAAACTCGTAAGCCGAGCGAATGATTCCATCGTCGGCGGCGGGATAGTAAGAGCGAACTTTTTCAATTAGATCATTGATGCGCAATTCTTTAGTCATGTCTATTTCCGCCGCGAAAGCGTTTCAAGTCCCCACCGGCTTACCCTCGAAGTCCTTGCTCGCTCCGCAAGGACGATCGATTGCAACACCCTTACGGCCTCGCCGACCTCCCGATTCACAATATAATAATCATACTGGATCACGTTTCGAATTTCATCTTGGGCATTGGCCAGCCGTCGCCGAATCACCGCGGGATTGTCGGTGCCTCTTATCTTGAGCCTCCGTTCCAGCTCCCTCCGTGAAGGCGGAAGCAAAAAAACAGAAACGGCGTCGGGATAGACGTGTTTGATTTTTTTCGCTCCCTGCACATCGATGTCCAAAAGCACCTCTTGTCCCGCCCGCAAGCGGCGGTCCAGGGAAGCCCGCGGGGTGCCGTAGTAATAATCGTGAACTCTGGCCCACTCGGCGAATTCTCCTCTGGTGCGCATGGCGAAGAATTTCTCCTTGTCGACGAAATAATAATCGCGACCGTTTACCTCGCCGCGACGCCGGATTCGGGTTGTGCAGGAGATGGAGAGTCTGATTTCCGGAAAAAGCGCTCGCAGCTCGTTGGTCAACGTGGTTTTACCCGCTCCCGACGGTGCGGAGAGAATATAAATGATACCGCAGCGATGGGCGAAACGAGTCATTCGATATTTTGCGTTTGCTCGCGGATCTTTTCAACGCGACCTTTGCCCGCCAACACTAGCTGGACCACTTCCAGCTGCGGCATTTTCGAGCTGATAGTATTCAATTCCCTTTGGATCTCTTGAAGCATGAAGTCGATTTTTTTCCCCACCGGTTCCACGTCCCGCAGGGCCTCGGCCAACGCCGCCACGTGAGTTTTCAATCGAACCACCTCTTCATTGATGTCGCCTTTAAATGCCCATGTCGACAATTCCCCGTCTTTGTCGCCGCGGGGCGCTCCGTCCCCTTCCCTGACCGCGACTGAAGCCTTAACCAGCCGGGTACCAATCTCCGCCGCCCGCGCTTCGATATCCGCGCCGGTCTTTTTCAAATACACGATGTGGGAAAACATATCGGCCGCCAATAGACGCCCTTCGCGCCGGCGCGATTGATCTAGTTTGTGCAAGGCCGACTGCAACGCTTGGAAGACCGCATCTCTCTCGGCCTTCGCGTCGACCTCCTTGTCGCGCACGCGAAACAGATCGGGACCGCTGGTAAGCAACGCAACATCGAGATCGCCTGCCAACCGAAACCTTTTTTTTGCCAATTTGATGGACCCGAGATATTGCCGCAGCAGCGCTTCGTCTAGTTCCAACATACGATCCGTGCCTTTGGCGGCGAACCGGTTGACGAACAGATCCACCCGTCCACGGGTAATGCGTTCGCGCAGCCGCTTGCGAATTTCCTCTTCGAACGAAAGATATTCCCTGGGAACTCGCAACTGCAAGTCCAAGTGCCGGTGATTAAGGCTGCGCACTTGTATGGTAATTTTCGTGCCCCGCACCTGGCGGGAAGCCTCTCCGTATCCCGTCATGCTCCTCATAACTGTTTTTCCTTGAGCAGCATCTTGAGTCTTTTTCGCGGTACTGCCACGGTCCCGACTTCGTCACCCACCAAACCCGCGGCCAAGTTAGCCAGAACCGCCGAATCGTCATAACCGGCGCCGCACGCAAGAGCCAACGCGCACACCGCCGCTACCGTATCCCCAGCGCCGGTGACATCGAAAATATCGCGGGGCTCCGTGGGAAAATGGCGCACCGAGTTTCCCGGTCGAAACAACGTGACCCCCTCCGGTCCCCGGGTAATCATTACCGCTCGGGCACGCCACAGGCGGAGCAATTTTTTTCCCGCCGCGCGCAGAGACTGTTCATCACGGATAGCGATTCCGGAGGCCTCGCTGGCCTCGCTCTTATTAGGTGTCACGAGTCCCGGATAACGATAGCCCCCATAGTTTTCTTTCTTGGGATCCACGACGCAGATTATCCTTTTCTCCTCCGACAGATTGGCCACCGCCGCAAGAAGTTCTTGATGTACGACCCCCTTGCCATAGTCGGAAATGACAATGCCATCACAGCGGTCTATGCATTTGTCCAGAAATAATCGCAGCCGGGTCAAAGTCTTATCACGTATGCGACCGTGATTTTCCCGGTCCAAGCGAACGATCTGTTGATGCCGCGGGCTTGCAATAATGCGGGTTTTTTGAATCGTTTGATAATGGGAATCGGCGAAAACCCCCGAAGCAATGGCGCCCGTCCGGTGCAGGCCCTGCAAAACCTTTTGTCCCGCATCGTCTTTGCCGATAACGCCGCAGGCAATCGCCTCCCCTCCTAACGAACGAATATTGTGGATAACGTTGGCCGCCCCTCCCAGACGAAAACTCTCGGATGACACACGCAGTACCGGCACCGGTGCTTCCGGCGAAATCCTTTCGACATCGCCCCAGATGAAACGGTCCAGCATCAAGTCGCCGATCACCAGAAGCCGCGTACCGGAAAACTTCTCAAGGATATCCAATAGCTTCGTTGCCGCCATACAACTTAACGTTATCGATCAGGTCTTCGCCTCGAGCAGTTCGTAATAAAAAGCTTCGTTACGCGCGGCCATCTGCTCCAGGGTAAAATGCGCCCGCACTTGGGCTGCCGCGCGCCAACCCATGGCTCGCGCCAGATTTGGATCGGCGGCCAATTTGGCGATGGCCTCGCCGAGTGCTTTACTGTCTCCGGGCGGAACCAACAACCCGGTAACGCCATCTGCAATGACTTCGGCCAGCCCACCGACCCGGCTCGCCACCACGGCCTTACCCGCCGCCATGGCCTCGAGGGCGGCTATTCCAAGCCCCTCATAGAGCGAAGGGAGCACGAAAATATCGATCTCTGCCAGCATTGCCCGTGTATCGCCGACAAAACCCAAAAATCTCACTTCTTGCTCTAATCCCAAGTGCTTTTTTATCTCTTCCAACGATTTTCGTTCAGACCCTTCTCCGGCCAAAATACAACGCAGAGACATCCCCGCCGCCTTGAGCTGGGCAATGGCTTCAAACAAAAAACGATGTCCCTTGCGGGCTTCCAGGACGGCCACCATACCGATCGTAGGTATCCGATCCGCGCCCTTCCCGTCGGCGCGGGAATCGAACCGATTGACGTCGATACCGCTGTAAATCAGCCTAATCCTGTGGGCATCGACGCCCGCCTCCACCAGCAATTCAAAGATATGTCGCGAGATCGCCACCACGCCATCACTGCGACGATTATACAAAAAACGCGTATAGCAATTTTTTCTCTCGGGATAATCCATGCGCCGTGTGACAACATACACGGGCGCCGAAGGACCGTGGGGCAACCACATCGAAAGTGCGTGGGCCCGTTTGGTATGAAGGTGGACGATATTGTAGCCCTCCCGCTGAATGAGCCGGCGCAGCTTCATGACCGGACGAAGATCCAGATCATTGCGCACCACCAGTGGCAGAGTTTTGAGCTCCGTTCCTTGGCAACGTTCCCATAACTTGCCACAGGGATGAGTCAGAAGATCGTTACTATGTCCCTTTCCGGCGAGGTAATCCAAAAGCCCCAGCACCTGAACCTCACCTCCGCCCCAGTGGCGCTCAGGATCGATGTGCAAAATCTTCAGGCGGCTATGACCCCTTCCGCCCAACGTCGTCCTCGTCCTCCAACTCTAATTCCCAGAGCTTAGCATACTTGAGAAAAACATATA
>JBFJTQ010000391.1:0-4169 GCA_041625275.1 Binatia bacterium
GGACGCCAATACCGGCGATGATAATTCCGAAAAAAAGGCTCAATCCATCGAGATAAAAAGAAAGCTCGATGTTGAGACTCGGCACCCATGGATAAGTGACCCTAAAAGTTTCCCCGGACCAGACCGGCTTTAAATAACTGAAAAAATAGACCAGAAATGTCAGAGGGAGAAGTGCGAGTAGCAAGCGCGCTGTGGCGCCGCCCCTCCGGCACAGGAGCGGTGCCATGAGTGAAATCGAAAAGCCCAGTAGGATGGTCGCTAACAACGCAATAAGCCTCAAATATGCTTACTTAGACTTTTTGGCACTGGCCAGCGAACACGCAGGTGAGTCCAAGCGCGATCGCTGTCTATTCAATCTTCCAGCAAAACGCTCGTTTAGAACGTGAGCGTCCAAAATCCCGCCGGGTCGATCAGATCGCTATGAAGCTCGGGACATAACTACTCTTCACTACAGGCGTCTAACCTTGTCTTGCTCTGACTGCGCGCCTTAGAGATAGTGACGGACCGGGAGTTTCTGTACCAATTACTATGTTGCCAACTATGGTGCAAGCAGCTCAATCTTAGGCTGTAGGGTATGTAGTGTATCGGTGCCGAACACAGACATTATCGGTTAGCCACAATCGTGCCCGCTTTGGTTTGTTCTGTGTCGCCCTTGAGTCCCGATTGTCTCCGTATCGTATAAATTCGGTTTTTACCCGTATCCTAATCTTCCAACTTCAATGGCCCCGTCACCAAACGATACCGATAGCCGCCATCCTCAGGGAGTTGCTTTAGGGGCCTGGAGCGAAATTTTTCCTTCTTTGATCTGGAAATGATTCATATCTCTGTGTGGCTAAAATTGCCCAATTGCTAGTCATACACAGCGTTCGGATACCCCGATAGTCGCTCAACGTGCCCAACAGCCTCGCGGCGCCATTTTTGACATCTTTTTGAAATCCGTATAACATAATTTTTAATGGTGTGTGCTCGAGGATGAAGTGGTTGGTAAGAGTTGTGGAAAGGCAGCGCGGCAATTACCAGGTCGAAGAAATCGCCTGGGAAGATCGGTTCTCTTGCTCGAAAGCATCGAGCGACATTCCGATATTGGTTGGGTCCCTGTGGTGAAGCACCGTTGGTTACACGGCTTTTTGCGGGAAGCAACCGAGAGTCGGTTTGCAGCAAAGATGAAGCGTCAGCTTAAACCGTTTCCCGTCAACCCGGCAAACAATACCCCTTGTTTGAGAGGGTTGTGGACACGAGGAAGCGGTCGGTATAAAACATTTCTTGCTTGCACTAGCGATTTTCACCTCGATTCTGTTTCTTACAATTCCCTACCGTACTGAAAAATTTTAGTACTGGTCTTCTTCCATTCTGGGGCACCCTCCGTCATGAAATCGAATGATCGGCCGACTTTTTTGCCGGATCGATCAGGGGGAGGCGGTTCTGCTTGCAGTTGGTAAGTTTCTCTTTCTGCTTGGGTTTTGGTTCCTCGTGTCCGGTCGGATCGACGTGACGAATCCTGGGGACCGTTACTTGATCGGGTTCGGGGTAGCGGCAAGCGCTTTCGTGACCTACCTAGCGGGGCGCAAAAAGATGCTCGACGAAGAGGGCCATCCGATTCATCTGATGTCTCGGTTATTTGCTTACGTGCCGTGGCTGTTGTGGGAAGTGGTCCTGGCCAATCTGGATGTCGCCTATCGCGTCTGGGATCCAAAGGCGCCGATCGATCCGCAACTCATCGTGGTTCCTTTTCAGACGCAAACAGGTATCGGCACAGTCATCTACGCGAACTCGATCACAGTCACGCCGGGCACGATCACCATTGGCGTGGATATGGAGAAGCGGCAGATGCTCATCCACGCTCTCACAAACAAAGCGGCCCAGGGTTTGCTCTCAGGTAAGATGCACGAGCGAATTCTGAAGCTCGAAGGGACACTCCGATGATATCAAATTGGGTCATGTTATTTGCCGGTGGGGTCGTCCTGATTGCGATTGCTTTGGTTTTGGTGCGCGCCCTGCTCGGCCCGACGGTCTATGACCGCATTCTGGCGGTCAATGCTTTGGGAACGAAGACGATCATCTTGGTTGCAATTCTGAGCGTTCTCAACGGGCGACCCGAATTTCTCGACGTTGCCTTGCTCTACACCTTGGTTAATTTCGTCGTGACGATCGCAATTCTCAAGTATAAGGAAGTTGGGCGCCTGGAGTAAAAGCGATGGGGATCCTCGCCGACATCATAACCGTTACCTTTCTGATTGGCGGGGCCTTTTTTGCCCTGACGGCCGGCATCGGTGTTCTGCGGATGCCCGACTTTTACTCCCGGGCGCACCCGGCCGGAAAAAGCGACACCTTAGCCCAGACCCTCGTGATGATTGGCTTATTCTTTCAAGCCCTGCAGTCTGAGGACTTGGGCGTCTGGTCGGCGATCAAGCTGGTTTTGATCAGCATCTTTCTATTCATCACTGCGCCCACCGCGGTGCACGCGATCACACGGGCGGCCCATGTCGATGGCTTGCAAGTTTGGACGAAGGACGGCGGCCATGAGTGAGTATTTATTGCTCGACATCATCCTTCTGTTTCTTCTGGTCGTGACCGCGGTGAGTGTTTTTATCATACGAAATCTGCTCGCGGCGACGATGGTTCTGTCCCTGTATAGCCTGCTGATGGCAGTGGTGTGGTTGAATCTGGACGCCGCCGACGTCGCACTGACTGAGGCGGCTGTGGGAGCGGGAATCGCAACCGTACTCTTAATCGGCGCACTCGTGATTGTGGGGACCGAAGCGCGCGAATACCCTCATATTCACTGGCCTGCTCTGCTGCTTGTCTTATCGACCACGGCCGCATTGGTTTACGGCACACTGGACATGCCGCGTTTTGGAGATCCGTTCGCTCCGGCGCATAATCATGTCGCTCCCGAATACATTGCGCAAAAAGTAGAAAAGATTCACGCCGAGAAGGACGCGGCGCAGGGCGACGTTCATCACGAACGCGAGTCTGACAATTTCCACGGACATGTGCCCAACTTGGTGACCTCCGTGATCGTGAACTATCGCGCTTACGACACCCTCTTCGAGGTGTCGGTGATCTTCACCGCCGGACTGGGGTTGATTCTCCTGGTGGGGCGGCCAAGGTCGGAGACGGGAGGCGGCTCATGAAGGATCAAGTGATTCTGCGGGTGGTCACCAAAATCACCACGCCTTTTATTTTGGTGTTCGGCTTGTATGTGATCGCGCACGGAGAAATCAGCCCCGGGGGAGGATTTCAGGGCGGTGTTCTGCTCGCCTCCGGCTTTATCCTCTACGGGCTGGTATTCGATCTCTCGGAGTTGGAGTCGATACTTCCGCGGCGCGTTACCGACTCGATGGCTTGCATTGGGGTGGCGGTGTACGCGGGCGTCGGAATGGTTGGAATTTTAGGCGGCTATCGTTATCTCGACTATACCCCGTTGCTGATAACGGGTGCGGCGTCGGCAGAATCCTGGGGGATGACGCTGGTGGAATTCGGTGTCAGTCTCACGGTGGCTGCGGTCATGATCACCGTGTTTCGCGAGGTTTCCCAGGCCAGGGCCGCCGAGGACTGAAGTGCTCTGGGTCGATCTCTACAACTACTGGATTTTCATCGTGGTGATGATGATCGGTCTCTATACCGTCATCGCAAGTCCCAATCTCGTGAAAAAGGTCATCGGCCTGAGCGTGTTCCAGACCGCGATATTTCTTTTTCTTATCTCTCTGGCCAAAGTCGACGGAGGCACGGTGCCGATCACTCTCCCCCCCGGAGAACTTTATTCGAACCCTTTGCCGCACGCACTGGTGCTCACCGCCATCGTGGTTTCCGTCAGCACCATGGCTGTAGCTCTCGCGATTCTCATCAATATCAAGCGGGCCTATGGCACGGTTGAAGAAGATGAAATGGAGGAGGCGGAGCACCCTTGATCCACAACCATCTGCCAGCGCTGATCGTGATCTTGCCCCTCTTGGTTGCGTTGCTGCTGCCGGCGCTCGGGCGCGGCCATAGGCCCTGGTTCGCCGCAACGCTCACGACCTGGGCAGTGCTGGGTATGACCATTGTGTTACAGCTCCAGTTCATCGGGTTTCTTCAGAACCCAGCAACCTCCGTAGCCTTCATCAGCTATCCCATCGGCAACTGGCGCGTCCCCTGGGGGATTGAGTTTAGGGTCGATGCGCTCAATA
>JBFJTQ010000392.1:0-4168 GCA_041625275.1 Binatia bacterium
ATCGGGTCGGACTTAGCCGAATGCTGGTGCAGCAGTTCCAGCCGCACCTGGTTCGGCCACCAGTCGCGGTTCGTCCTGCCGACGCCGGCGATGTGATTGAACGGGCACTTGTTACTGTCAGTCATAAATTTTCTCCTTTCGTGGTTTGGATTTACTCGCTGCGTTGCTTTAGTTACTTAGCATGTTTCGGTTCCCACCTTACCAGTTGGCTTTGGAATGCTGCGCAATATCGCTGGTGATGTTGAGTGTGACGTAGGCGGCGGAGCCCTTGGCGTGAACGATGCGTTCGGGGACGCGCTCGCGGGTAGAATGAGTGTGTTTCTCAAAAAGCTGCCAGTCATGAACCAGGATCGGCCCCCGGGCTCCCGCGGTCAGTGAATTCTGATTGTCGGCAACCGGAAATTCGCTCGCAGTCGAAAGGGTTTCCTTTTTCTTCCCAGCCATGACTATTTTCTTCTTCTTAATCTTGGTGCTGGTCTAACGCCGGCGTTGAGTACAGCACGAACGTCTCGGAAACGTCCCAAGCAGTTGTCTGCGGGCGAAGTGTTTACGGTTCGCCTCGCGGGGTGACTCTGCGCTGAATCCGTACAAAAGCGGGTCGAAACGCTGCTGTCAGGCCGGAGCCACGACTCGATACCATCTCGCATCGGCGTACGTTCGTGAAACTTACCATCCGTCGATAACAGGCTTCTGGTGTCAGCGCGCATCATTCATGATTGCATATATATTGCAAATGCGAATATATATCAACCTATACCAAGCTTGTGGCTCGAACAAATCTCGGTTGGAGAGTTCCTTCGCATGCAGCGGTTGCCGGCTGACCTGCAGTTGACTTAAAGAACACTCCTTCGATAGGCTCTCGCTAAGAGGGGAAAGTTACCTATAGGCTCTACCGCATGCGCGAGTGCTTCACGTCTTGGCACCCAGTCCGGCGCCCCGCATGGAGCGAAGTAATGATCCGCTTCCCCTGAATACAAATTGTTTGCATTAACCGTGAATCTAAATGCGTCAAACCGGAGGTGACCTATGAAACTGCCCTTCCTATCCTGCCAGCTACAAAAAAGGTTAGGGGCTCGAGGCGTTGTTCTTCTGTCGTTACTCTCTTTGGGCGTCGTTTTTGTCAATAGTCCCGTATATTCTCAGGAGCCTTATTACCAAGGCAAGACCATTAGAATCATCGTGGGCTTTAGTCCGGGCGGCTTTTATGACCGCTGGGCGCGTACCGTTGCCCGCCACATCAACAAACATATCCCGGGGAACCCCGAGATGATCGTTCAGAACATGCCCGGGGCGGGATCGGTCATCGCAACGAATTACGTATACGGGGTGGCGCAGCCCGATGGCCTGACCATTGGAATGCCCAGCGCCAGCGTTTATATGGACCAACTGGTCGGACGCAAAGAGGCCCAGTTCGATGTACGGAAATTCAAGTGGATCGGGACCCAGGATAAGAGGCATCAGGTTGTCTACATACGCGCGGACGCACCCTTCAAGTCAATTGAAGATGTCATGCAGGCAAAGGAACCGCCAAAATGCGGCGAGACCGGCACGGCAAGCCAGGGCTATCTGACTCTCAGAATCCTGGAGGAAGCCTTGAAACTAAAGTTCGGTTCCGTGTTGGGCTATCCCGGGGGAGCAGAAATAGACCTGGCGGCGGAAAGAGGGGAAATCGTCTGCCGGGCACTGAGCATCGATCCGTTTTTTGGCCGGGAGCCTTTCGGCAGCTGGCGCAAGAAGGGGTTCGTGCGCCTCCTCGTTCAAACCGCCAAAAAGAGAGACCCGAGGGCGCCGGATGTCCCTACCATCCACGAACTCATGGATAAACACCAGACGCCGGAAAAAAGCCGAAGAGTGGTCGAGGCTCTACTGGGAGCTACGGAATTCGGCAGCCCTTTGTTCGTTCATCCTGAAACCCCAGCGGAACAAGTGCGCATACTCCGGGAGGCACATGTTAAAGCCATGAAGGATCCCGAGCTGATGTCCGAGGCGGAGAAGGGTAAAATGGACATGGCCCCTTCGACAGGAGAGGAGCTTGATGACGTAACGCAGAAAATCATGGACCAGCCCGAAGAAATCATTACGCGGATCAAGAAAATCATGGGAAAGGGTTAGTGCAAAAAGCCGGCCGTCGAGTTGACGCTAGAAGCTGACACGCAGCGGGGTTCAGAACCGATTCGGCCGGCGCGACAGCAGACTGCTTTGCGACCGTAATTTGTTCGGCCCTACAAGAGTGTTTCGAGGGCGGAGTTGATGGTGTACGAGCCTAATTCGATTCAAGCGCCTTGCGGCAATCTGCATACATTTTTCTATAGCTCTTTTGCAGTTTGGTGATCTCTGTGTCGGCGCCCAAGCACTTCGCGGGGGACAAAGGAGAGTCCCGGTGATTCGTGTCTTCGGTAAATTTCTTGACGTGAGCCAGCCCCCTTTCAAACAGCGGGAGCGCGTCGGCATGGCGCCCCGTCTCGTGATAGGTTGCCGCCAGCGGGAGAGTGGTGAAGTACTGGTGCGGCTGCAATAACAGCGCAAGCTTCTGCACAAACTCCGCTTCTTTAAAACGCCCCTCGGCGTGCAACCGGGAACCGAAGTTCGCGAACAGGCACGCCACTTCGGCCATCGCCGCTTCCAGATCGGTTCCCTGCGCGATTGCTGGATAATGATCGCGCAGGTAGCGATATTCCTCGGAAACGGAGATGAACCGCATGATGTCTTCTTTGGAACGCAAACGAGATACGAGTTCAACCAGAAACGGGTGCGGCAGATTCCTCCAGCCCCGGCCCATGTAAAGGAGTTGCAATAGGCACTCCTGCTCCGAAAGCCCCCTTCTTTCCAGAGCGTGGTAGCGCCTGAGCATTGCAGCCACCCTCGCCTTGGGAGTAGTCCCGTACCGTGACCACAAGCGGTAAAAGGTGATGGCTGCGAAAATAAATACGACCCAGAACGTGAAATTATCCATGACCAGAGTCCTGAGATCATGAAAAGCACGAAGCGCATGGCGAGGTCAAGTCGCAAAGGGGGCCCAGGGCTGCCGTTGCCGTTTTTGACTCTACCTCTTAGGCTGTCATTAATTTGATTTTGAGCACATTGTTGATTTCCGTCGAGACTTACATCTGCGGTAGAGATAACCGTTGTGTGGGCGCGCACTGATTGCGGCGAACTCAAGACGCTCCGTGAGGGCGCAAAAGGTCCACAATGCCGCTGACTAAAGCCCTGGAAACTTAACGCCGGAGGGTCGATGGCTTCAGGATGTGTCGTTAAATCCGGCAAAAGATTGCGCTCCGCGTGGATTCGGGCTATCTAAAACAAAGTGCAAAATCCCGTTGAGGCTACGTCAAAAGCCCGGCTACCCCTGCCGGTGTCCTTTCATTACGGTTGGGTAGCCGTAACACTTAGCTTTCTTACCACCCTGGTCGCCGCCGGAATCCGTTCGGCGCCGACGGTTTTCATCCACCCCTTGGAATTGGAGTTCGGCTGGAGCCGCGCGGAGATCGCCTTCGCGGTAAGCATCAATCTACTTCTTTACGGTCTCGCCGGGCCTATTAGCGGTTGGCTTATCGACCGCCATGGATCAAGGTTCGTGATGCTTGGTAGCCTCGCGTGCATGGCCGTGGGCGTCGGCTTAACAACCGTCATGCGCGAGTACTGGCACCTGCTAATCTTATGGGGAGGCATCATTGGACTGGCAGCCGGCGGATCGGCATCCGTCCTGTCAGCGACGGTTGCCAATCGCTGGTTTGTCGCCCGGCGCGGCCTGGTGCTCGGCATTCTCAACAGCGCCAACTCAACGGGACAGCTCATTTTTCTCCCCGTCATGATGTCCGTGATCGTGGCCGTGGGATGGCGCGGGGGCTCTTACCTTCTGCTGGCTGTGGCGCTCGCTCTTATTCCTTTCATCGCTCTGTGGATGCGGGACGATCCGGCTGATGTCGGCTTGGCCCCTTACGGCGCGGCCCCAGTGTCTTCTTCCGGGGGCGTGGCCGGTTTATCGGCAGAAAATGCCGAGCGGGTTCCCTTGCTGCGGGCCGTTCGAACCTCGACCTTTTGGCTTTTGGCCGGGAGTTATTTCGTGTGTGGCGCAACGGCTAACGGGCTGGTGGGAACGCATCTCATTCCTCACTCGATCGACCGTGGTATTCCCGAAGTTGCGGCTGCCGCTGCGGTGGGGGTGATG
>JBFJTQ010000393.1:0-4166 GCA_041625275.1 Binatia bacterium
AGCAGAGAAGCCATCAAGAGGCGGAAAGACGGAATTCATCACAGAGACGCAGAGCACGCAGAGATTTTTTGCCAAGCACTCTCGCTGTGGCTTCTGTGTCTCAGCGGTGCAGCAAGCTCTGAGGGCTGTTCACAAAGAAGCCGGAACAGCGCAGAAGAAGAGGCAAAAGAAACGAATACCGACGATGAGACAGATCATGAACAAGAAACTGTTGAGCGGCAGGTTTGTGTGGCTCCTGCTGGTTTTGGTCGGTGCTGGGTTGCAGGCGGATCTTGTTTTGGCCCAGACGGGCAAGAGCAGAGCAGCCAAGTCCAGGGGGCGCGCGGCCCTGCTGCCTCCTGCTGACGGCAAAGCATCGGCTCAAGCCAAAGAAGGAGAGGGCGGCGATGCCAATCGGATCGTCCGCGAGGGACTGGTGGTGGACTTTAACGTCACTCCGGCCGTGCGCCGGGCCACCGGCAGCCGTGAATTGATGGAAGGCGAGCATGTCGAGGTCAGTTTCCGCATCACCGACGCGGCCAACGGCCAACCCGTCTCGGGTCTTTACCCGGCGGCGTGGATCGACATCAGCAAGCCGTGGGGATCCGAGCAGACCGCAGGCGTCAACTGCAAGGACCGGGTGGCCTTGTATCTTCAGGGGTCCGTCGGCTTTCGCCCGATGGTCGATCTGAACAGCTACTTTGTTCTGGTCATGAACCGCGACGCCACCATTTCGGTGATCGATCCCCTGGTGGGCATTACCGGCATTACCCAGCTCTACGCCATGATCACGCTCAAGCGGCCGGGGGCGGACTGGGTCAAAAGCAAAGACAACAAGCGGCTGTTCGTCACCATGCCCCAGGCCCATGAGGTGGCGGTGGTGAATGCGGATACCTTCAAGGTGATCGAGAACCTGCCCGCAGGCCGCAATCCCATGAGAATAGGGCTGCAGCCCGATGAGAAGTATCTCTGGGTAGGAAACGACAGCCCGGAGCCCGCCGAGAGCGGGGTGACGGTGATCGATGTTGAAACGCGCCGTGTCGTTGGGCGCATCCCGACGGGTGCTGGCCACCATGAGATCGCGCTGTCCGCCGACAGCCGTTATGCCTACGTTACCAATCGAAAAGACGGCACCGTCTCGGTGATCGACGTGCGGAAGCTAGAGAAGGTCAAAGACATCAAGACCGGGGAGCTTCCCATCTCACTCGCTTTTTCTCCTCTCAGCCAGAGCCTCTATGTGGCCGACGGTGAGGACGGTTATATCTCCGTGGTGGACAGCGAGCGACTTGAAGTGGTGGCGCGCATAGACGCCAAGCCGGGTCTCGGGCCGCTGCGCTTCTCGCAAGACGGCCGCTGGGGCGTGGCCGTCAATTCAAAAGAAGACGTTGCGTACGTGATCGACGCGTCCACTAACACGCTGGCGCACACGATCCCGGTGGGCAACCGGCCCTATCAGGTCGCCTTTTCCCGGTCCTTTGCCTATGTGCGATCGCTTGGGTCTGAGCGGGTGCACATGATCAACTTGAGCGAACTGGGCAAGGGCACGAATCCGCCTGTGGTCACCTTCGCCGCCGGAGAGAAGCCGCCCGCGCAAACGGCAGACCTCAGCATCGCCGACGCGATCACGGAGACGCCGGGCGAGGCCGCGGTGCTGGTGGTAAGCCCGACGGACAAGACGGTCTATTACTACATGGAAGGGATGAACGCACCGATGGGGGCGCTGCGCAATTACGGTCACTTGCCGCGGGCGGTGGCTGTTATTGACCGGGCGCTCCAGGAGAAAGGGGCTGGAGTGTACTCGGGCAACGTGAGAATTCCGGCGGCGGGGACCTACGATGTGGCCTTCCTGCTGGATACGCCGCGACTACTGCACTGCTTTAGCCTGTCGGCCAAGCCGAACCCGCTGCTCAAACGGAAGGTCAAGCCGCTGGCCATCGAGTACCTGCTCGAAGAGAAGAAAGTCGCGGTCGGTGAGGCGGTGAAGTTCCGTTTCAAGTTGACCGATCCGGCCACCGATCAGCCCAGGGCCAAACTGACGGATGTAAGCGTGCTGTACTACCTGGCTCCGGGTCAATTGCGCACGGTGGTTTCGGCCCAAGAGGTCGAGAAGGGCATCTATGAGGCGGAATTGGCGATCCGCCGCCCTGGGGCCTACTACGTTTATGTCGGGGCTCCGTCTCTAAAGGTCAGGTACGATGATCTTCCCTACACGACGCTGCGGGCGGTGAGAGACGTCGCCCGTGCGCGCGCGACGGCGCAGAGCGAAAAGAACGGAGAAGAAAAAGCTCCGTGAGCGGCAACTACGTTTTGAGCGATGGAGAAAATCCCCCCTTGCCCCCCTTTTCCAAAGGGGGGTGAAAGTCTCCCTTTTGTAAAGGGAGATTTAGAGGGATTTGGGATTGGGGATGACACGACTTTGAGGGGAGCATGATGGTTAAAACAGTTGTTGTGACGATAATGGTTGCGCTGCTGGCCGTTGTGACCGTGGGCGCTCACGAGAGCATCCACGATTCGAGCCATCATCAGGCTGAAATGGGCAAGGCTAAGCTTGCCAACGTCAAGCTCTTCGATCTCGAGGTAACCGACCAGGAAGGCAAACGAGCGAAGTTCAAGAGCGACGTTATCGGCGATCATGTTGTGGTCATGGACTTTATCTATACCACCTGCACCACCGTGTGCCCGGTGCTCACTGCGATCATGGGTCAGGTTCAACAGCAGCTCGGGGAACGCTTTGGGAAAGACGTGATCATGGTGTCCGTCACCGTGGACCCAGTCACTGATAATCCACAGCGCCTAAAGGCCTATGCGCGCCGGCACAAGAGCCTGTGGAGTTTCTGGACGGGGCAAAAATTCGCGGTGGACAAAATTCTTGGGGGTCTGGGCGTGTACACGCCCAATTTCACCGACCACCCGTCATTGATTCTGGTGGGGGACGGAAAAACCGGGACATGGACGCGCTACTTTGGCTTTGCAAGCCCGGATCAGATTCTCGCGCGGGTGGACGAGCTTCTGGTAGCGAGGCAGAGCGCGGCGCTGAGAACTGGAGGCGGAAAATAGACAAGGACGGTAGGTCGAGGATAGAGGATAGAGGATAGAAGAGCGAAGACGGAGGACGGACGACCGAGAACCGGGCACGGGAGAGCGAGGATAGAGGATGGAAGATCGAAGGCGGGAGAAAAAGAGGAGTTCACCGCAGAGGCACAGAGCGCACAGAGAAAGAAACATTTCGAAATTCGAATTTCGAAATTCGAAATTTGGTTTCGGCGTCCTCCGCGTCTCGGTGGTGTAATCTCAGAGGACTTTTTCACCGCAGAGGCACAGGGAACGCAGAGAAAAGCATTGCGAACGGAAGGTTGAAAACAAGGATGCAGATTAGACTAGCGATATTTTGTCTCCTCGGGTTGAGCATGGGGATTTTGCCCGCTTCGGCTCACGAGGAGTCGAAGGAGACAAGCAAGCCCGAGGCGCAGGTTCAGAAGATGCGCGGCCCCGACGAGGAGACCACGCGCAATTACTTTACCGACCTGGCGCTCCTTAACCAGGAAGGCAAGCGTGTGCGCTTCTATACGGATGTGCTCAAAGACAGGGTTGTGATGCTGAGCTTCATTTACACGACCTGCAAGGATGCCTGCCCTTTGCTCATGCACAAGCTCACTCAGGTCAAAGACGGGCTGGGCGAGATCTTTGGCAAGCAGGTTTTCTTCGTTTCCATGAGCGTTGATCCGGCGAGGGATACGCCGAAGGCTCTGGCGAAATACGCCAAGCAGCAGAAGGCTGAACATCCAGGCTGGGTGTTTCTCACCGGGGACAAGCAAAATATAGACACGATACTGCGCAAGCTGGGTCAGTATTCAGCAACGCCGGAGGCGCACTCCACCTTGTTGTTGGCCGGAAACGTCAAAACGCGCCACTGGGCGAAGATAAGTCCTGTAAGTCCTCCGGAAGCTATCGTGTTAAAGCTGCAAGATCTGGCTTCGGAATCGTCGTCGGTGGACGCCATGTTACCGACATCAGCACGGGAGAAAAAGTGAAGGTCAGGTAGCCGAATGGATTTTGCTCAAATCCCTCTTTTGTTCGGCTTTTACAACGGGGGAGCTTTACGCCGAAAAATCCCCCTTTGTCCCCCTTTTGCAAAGGGGGAGATACAACATTTGTTTTTGAGTTTTACCTCTTTAAGTTCCCCTCAT
>JBFJTQ010000394.1:0-4161 GCA_041625275.1 Binatia bacterium
CACGAGAAGAATACGAGAAGCTTTTCAATGTGCGCATGAAACGGTATTACAAGTTTTTGTCCAGACACCTCCTGGGCGCGCATGACCCGCGGTTTTGGGATTACCACAAGGATTGCTTGATACGGTTGGGAACGCCCCTCAGCAAGGTGAAAATATTCAATGCCTTGTGTCTGGGAATGCTGGACATTGGTCTTGCACCTCTAAGAGCGCTTAAGCGGATCTTTGGCCTTAACGCGGGCTTCACGGCTGGGGTTTTCAAATGACCGCGGCGTTGACCGGCCTATGACGCGCACAGAATGTCGATCTTATCCGCCGGAAAGGTTTTAGGGACGAATACGATTTCCAGTGAAAGTTCTCTCTAAGGTTGGTCAACACACCATCAGCAATCCAATCAGGTGCATTCCAGCACAGACTTCCTCGAAAGGTTAGCCCATGAACATCGGTTACCTCTACGGCTTTAATAGCTATCCGCCTCGCGGGGGCGGTCAGATTCACGTTTACAACTTGGTCAGCAACTTGACGGAACTTGGCTGCAAGGTTCACACGTTTGAATCGGAAACCAATCCGCAGTGCGCCATTTATCCCCGCACCGACGAAGGCAAACAGCGCTTTCTGGACAGTATCGATATCCTTTGTCTACGCATTGACGGGGGGCTTCTGTACCGCAGTGGTTTGAAGCTGTACTGCATGGAACACATAAAAGACAAACCCATTGTGTGGGAGCTCAACTCGCCGGCTGAAGAAAGGTTATTCAGATATCGGGGCGTGCCGCTGCGCAGCTACATCCCGGCAAGCCGCAATGGAGTGCGGCAAATCAAGAACTGGGCGACGGATCACGTTCGACTGATGAAGGAAGAGGCCTGTCGCCGAAAATACGCGGCGCGTGTCAGCGCCGCCATTTGCGTGTCCGGCGAACTGCAGGGTTACGCTGAAAACGAACTCGATATCCCCCGCTGTGCGGTTATTCCCAACGGGGCGGACCCGTCCCTGTTTTCGCCTGACAAAAAGGATGCGCGCCTCTTTGCTGACTACGGGAACTATTTGAAAGTCCTTTATACGGGGGACTCGGGGTGGCCGTGGCAGGGGTTCAATCTGCTCAAGGAGTTGGCTCAACTGGCGCAACAACGAGGGGACAAAGTACTATTTATCGCGCTGGACAATTCCGCAGTGAAGACCCGGCGGCTCTCCGAAAATCTGCTCGTTCTCAAGGGCGTGCCATATGCTGACGTGCCCACCTACATTGCGTCAGCGGACGTCTGCCTTTGCCTGTACGAGGATTTTTCATGGTTCAGATACGGCTATTACGGCTCTTCCAATAAACTCTTTTGTTACATGGCATCGGGGAGGCCGACTATTGCCACGCGTCAAGGCCAGTTGGCGACGGCCATAGAAGACGGGACCGACGGGCTTTTAACGAGCAATGAAGTGGATGAGATCTACAGCAAGATACGCTTCTGCGAACAGCATAGAGACAAGGCCGAGCAAATAGGTAAGGCGGCGAGGGAAAAAATTACCGGTTTTTACAATTGGCGCCGCGCCGCGCAGGCGACCAAGTCGCTATTTGAAGCCCTTCTGCACTAAAACCATCCCCTATTGAACATCAGACTAACGTTCCTCTACCAGGGAGAGACACTCGGCAATGATTAGCGTCATCCTTTGCACCTATAACCGTTCCCAGAGCCTGAAACAGACCCTGCGGAGTCTGCAAGACATGTCCGTTCCTCGAGAGCTGGCCTGGGAACTGATCATTGTGGACAACAACTCGCGGGATGATACCAAAGCGGTTGTGCAGAGTTTCGCCGAATCATCGGGGCTAACCGTGCGATATGTTTTCGAAGCTAATCAAGGCCTCGCGCATGCCCGCAACGCCGGAATCAGAGAGGCTCGGGGGGAAATACTCTGTTTCATCGACGACGATATCGCCGTCCATCCGGACTGGGTGGCGCAGATAAGCCATGTGTTCGCCCAGTTCGATTGCATTGGCGTCGGCGGTAAAATCGTTCCCGTGTGGTCCTGCGCGAGGCCTTCGTGGCTTCAGGAGGAAGGCCCCTATCGCTTGATGAAGGTCATTGTGAGCTTTGACCTCGGTGAGGAGACGCGCGTAATCAAGAGCAGGTTTTTCGGCGCGAACATGGCGTTCAGGAGAACCGCGTTTGAGAGGCACGGTGGCTTTCGAACGGATCTGGGCAGGATCGGCAATACCCTCATGAGCGGCGAGGATTCAGAGTTCTGTGAAAGACTCTTGCGGGCCGGCGAGAAACTCGTATACGGGGCCAAGGCCATTGTTTATCACCCGGTTGAAGAACAACGAATCACCAAGGGGTACTTTAAGTCGTGGTATTTCAATTATGGAAAGCTGCTTGTCAAGCGAGCCGCCGAGCGGGGTGAAAAAGGCCGGGCCGGGCCGTTTCTCATCCTGACGAACCTCTTAAAGAGACTAGTCAAATGGATGTTTAGTCTAAAACCAAGCCAGCGGTTTTATTACAAGTTGCACTTTTATCTGGAGGCCGGTCAACTCGTCGAGATCTGCAAAGGGGCGGGCAAATAACGCTTGATTGCGAGGACGAAAGAGCAGGCAATTTTTGCCGCTGGCCTGAATTTTCCTGACCGGGAGGTCGGGGTCATCAACTGCGTTATCGGACATCCCAAAGAAAGCGATGCCGGGTGAGGCTCTGAATCCGAATGGAGCGCGCATGTTCAAACCCTTAAAAGTGATGGACGTCGAATTGAGCCACCCACTACAGGACATTGAAGGGCTGAATCACTGTGGAATGCAATCTATTTTCACAGGTCGGGCAATACTCTTGGGAAAGATAGCAACGACTTGCGATAACGCTGAGGTGCGGCAAGGCCCATCGTGTGAGCGGTTTCGGGCGGCGCAAAATGCCGGTTTCCGCCGCAACGAAAGTTACGTCTGCGGACCTACCGGTCTTGGCCACAGTCTAAAATTATAAAGTTCCTTATCCGTCTTTTTATTCATCATCACAGCAAACCAGCCGACCGCTTCACAGCGGCGGCTGCTCTTGGTTTCTACTTGTCAGCAGAGGACATTTCCCTTGCTCGGAGCAACTTTATGATAAACAGCGTCGCGCATAAATGTCGTCGTGCACTTGTTATCGCCATTCATTTGGCTTTTATCGCAATTGCCAACTACTTTGCCTTCTGGCTGAGATTTGACGGATCCATACCACAACGCGAGATGGCTCTGATGTGGGAGATGCTTCCATGGCTTGTTGTGATTCGCGCCCTCACCTTCATTCCCCTGAACCTGTATCAGGGTCTATGGCGATACACAGGGATCTGGGATTTACGGAACATCGTTTTCGGCGTTGTGTCGAGTACCGTCGTATTCTATCTCGCGACACATTGGATTTTTGCATTGACGTTATATCCGAGGTCCGTTTTTATAATCGACTCCCTCGTGTTGATCTTTTTGATGGGCGGCATTCGATTGGTGCGGCGGTTTTATTCTGCGCTTTGGACATCGAACGCGGACAAGCGGGTCCTGATTTATGGCGCCGGAGACTCCGGGGAGCGCATCGTTCGAGAACTGAAAAGCCATACGGACAAGTATAAGACCAAAGCCGTCGGGTTCATCGATGACGATGTGAACAAATTGGGGAGACAAATCCACGGCGTGCGCGTTTTGGGGACGCGCAAGGATCTCGATCGGATCATTGGCCGCTCGCGGCCGGACGAGGTTTTAATCACCGTCCCCGATGCCACGGCTAGCATGATGCGGGAGTTCGTGACGCTCCTGGAACCTTTCAAAGTCTCCATCAAAACGCTTCTCAGCGGAAACGGGCATACCAACGGCGAGGGCGCGTACGGGTGGGTCCGGGACCTTTCCTTCGAAGATCTGTTGGATCGCGCCTCAATCGGATTGGATTTGGAATCAGTCAGGCAATCGATTCGAGGGAAAAGGATCTTGGTCACCGGAGCGGCCGGTTCGATAGGGTCGGAGCTAGCTCGGCAAATTGCGGCGTATGCGCCCGACGAACTGGTCATGATGGACAAGGCTGAGAGCGCGCTTTACAGCATCGATATGGAAATAGGGCAATCGTATCCCGCAGTCCACCGCGTAGCCGTCTTGGGTGATGTCAAGCACCTAAACATCGTGGAAGAAACTCTGCATCGCTATGGCATTCAGGTCGTTTTTCA
>JBFJTQ010000395.1:0-4151 GCA_041625275.1 Binatia bacterium
GCGCACGTCGATGGCACGAACTCCTTTGCCAGCTTCAAGGACCATCAACGGGTTAACCTCGAGATCGACGAGCCAGGGCCGATGGTTGAGGAACAGCTGCGACAGTCCCGCCATCGCCGTCGCCACCGCATCGACGTCGCGAGCGGGCTGGCCGCGAAAGGCTTCCAGGACCCGGGCGCCTCGCAACTCAGCGAGCATTTCTCTCCCGTCACCGGAGCTCACAGGTAGGAGGCGGACGACGAAATCAGCAATGGCTTCTACCAGCACGCCGCCGAGGCCGACGATCATAAACGGTCCGAATTGTGGATCCTCGCGCACACCAAGGATAAGCTCGACGCCGCGCACCATTTCCTGCACCAGAAAGCCTTTGATTTCAGCGTCTGGCTGATTCTTTTTCAGCCGGGCTGCCATGCTCTGCGCCTCGCGCGCCACGGCTTCGCCGTCAACCAGGTCGAGCTGCACGCCGCCGACTTCAGTCTTATGACTTGCCTGGGGCGACACGATTTTGAGAGCCACGGGAAACCCGACACGTTCGGCTGCCGCTGCGGCGTCGGCGGGAGTCGCTGCCAGAGCCGCCGTCGGCGTTTGCAGTCCGTGCTTGCGTAGCAATGCTTCGAACGCCGCACCTTTCAGGTTCGACTCCCTTCCTTTGGGTTCCTCCATCGGAAGAATGGCTCGGCGCCGGCATTCGCCGTAGCGGATGAGCGCCTGAAGCGCCCGGACGGTCTCGGGCAATCCCTGGATGAAAGGTGCCTTGGCTTTCTCCTGGAATGTACGGCCAACGTCAGTTACGTTTTGTGCCATTCGGCCATACACTAGGACCGGCTTGTCCGTGGACTCGACAATGTCAGCGAACACCGTTGGGTCAACATTTTCTTCCGCGGAAAGCGGCAACTGTCCCTGAACAGTCAGGATGTCCACATGCTCGTCGGCTGCGATGATTTGACAGATTCGACTGAACACAGACTGCCGGACGGCAAGCCCGGCGCCGGTGTCCAATGGGTTATCGGGCTTCAGCCCCGGGTCGATCAGCGGCGCAAGGGCGTCCAGAGTGGACCGGGTGAGCTCAGCGATCTCCGCACCCTCCGCGCCTGCGTAATCGAGGAACAAGCCTTTGGCGCCGCCCGAGTACCCCGCCATCGCGATGCGCTTCCCCTTGGGTAGGCGGGCGAACTGGAAAGCCAGAGCGGTGTCGATCAAGTCGTCGAGCGAAGGACAACGAACAACACCGTACTTGCGGCATACCGCATCGAACACCCTGTCGTCCCCCGCTAACGCCCCCGTATGGCTTCGAGCCGCCGCCTTGCCCTTGTCGCTGCGGCCGACCTTCACCATAATAATAGGCTTCTTGGCGGCGAGCGCCTTCTCGGTAGCGGCCATGAAGGCATCCGGCCGGCGCACGCCCTCGACCATACAGGCAATGAGCCGCGTGTTTTCGTCCTCGATCATGAAGTTGATGTAGTCGGCAAGGTCGAGATCAAGCTCGTTGCCGCTGGAGACTGCATAGGAGAACCCCAGGCCGCGAACCGCGCCCGCCTGCAACCAGAACTGGAACGTGCCGCCGCTCTGGAAGATCACGCCCACGGGCCCCGGCGGCAGCGCGCGAATGCGCGGCGCGGGGTAAAACAAGAGCTGCTCGCGAACCGACAAAGCGCCCATGCAGTTAGGGCCACAGACGCGGAGGCCTTTCTGCTCGCACAAGTCCTTGACGGCCAGCGCTCGCGCAGCGCCTTCCGCATCGCCTCCTTCACCGAAGCGGGCTGCATACAGCAGCGCCGCTTTGAGTCCATGCTCCGACCCCTGTTTGAGGCTTTCCGCCACCGCCTCCGCCGGAATCACCATTAGCGCGAGATCGATGGGCTCTGGCAACGTCGCCAGGTCGGGATACACCGGCTGATCCCAAAGTTCGCTGCGGCGCGGATTGACGAGATAAACCTTGGCCGGGAAGCCGCCATATCGCATGTTTTCGTAGAGCGCCTTGGGCCAGCCATCGCCGCCCGTTTCCGAGGCACCGACGATGGCCACTGTCTTGGGCCTGAAAACCGCCTCCGCTGAATGGAACACAGGAACTTCCTCCAATCCTTGTTATCGCTTGGAATTATGCGCTGGGATCATGTGCGGAACATTTCAGCCGCATCAACAAACGAACATATGATGTAAGCCTCTTGTAGTTTTGCCTCAACCCGGCTTCCGTGAACACAAGCAAAGCCGCACATCAAAGAGCTTCAGCGAACCTGCGAAGCGTATCCTTCACCGGCCTGATGTTGGACTTGTTCGCGAGTGAGGCATAAATGTCGCCGCCAAGATCGGCCGGCATTTTTGCATCCACCTCACGCACAATTAAGACGCGCTCTTTCCCTTTAGCATTGATGAAATAGCCAGCCTCGAAGACCACGTTGTCACGCGGAACTGCCTTATTCTTGCGGGCACGATCCGTTACCTTATCGTCCCTTGTAAACAGGAAGATTCCTGCGCTACAACGAGCAGCGGCTTCCGAAATCTGATCCAGAATGCTTCTTCCCGGGGAAAAATCCGTTTGCCAATCTAAGACAGTAACGCGCAGATCTTGCTGTAGAAACTGCTTTAGCCTTTTCGCCGTATCCTGGGACGAGCTGCAGTAGCCGAGAAAAACATCGCGTCGCTGTTCCAACTGATCTTTCCAATAGCCAAACGGGGTACGAAACCAATTAGTCGTTAGCCACGAGCGATCCGCATCGGGGGGAAAGACGCCAACGTAACCGTCGTAGCTTTGGTCAAACACGACCCTCCGAAGGACGTCCTCTTGCACCAGCACGAGCATTGGCAGGCGAAGCGTGTAGGCAACCGCTCCCTCGTAATGGCAGAATTCGGTCGGAAGATTGAAGTGCCCGTCAGAGCCCGGGAACTTCCAGCGCGGCATGCCGATGATCGCGGCAGCCACACAACTCCTCAAGACGTTGTCCACCTCCCGGGCGGACCAGGCCTTCGCGGCAGCCAACCCCGGCTTACCTCTTGGGTCGAAAAAGATTTCGGCTTTGTAGCCCAACTTCTCAATTTCATCCACGACGCCCCACTTTAGCCCGTTTTGCTTCTGCGCGAGCCATTGATCAGCAGGCATGCTTACAAACACGCGCCTAGCAAATGGCATTTTGTGTTCCCTCCGTCCGGATTAGGACCCACCCGTGTTCAGTTGGAGACAGCTTTCGAAATCAAAATAAACCGCTCCTCCTTGCTAGCCGACCCAGATGACTTCTAGCTTCATCTGCTTCGCAGCATCACGCTGCCTCCCATCACCCGTAATAAACGGTACCCGGATTCCGGATACCGCCTGAAACGTCAGCAGAGATGCTATATGGACGGCGTCCAACGTTCGCATCTGAACGGTTTGGATGATTTCTTGCGCTTGACTTAAAACAGGGGCGCCAACATCCACCAATTGCCAATAGGCACGATCGTGCCGCACGCGAGCCAAAATCCCCGCAACAGCGTCCGCCCTCAGCTCCCGTCTCGATTTCCGCCTCATCAGAGCCGAGATCAACTCGACCGGAGCGATGGACGACGACAGCAGGGTGTGACTTCGAAGCAGCTCTCCGGCGCGTGCCGATCCTGCCTCCTGCACATAATTTTTGACCAGAACGCTCGTGTCGAAGTAAGCCGGCGTCACCGTTCGTCCCGCTCCTCGCTGATCGTCTGAGAAATTAGCTTGCCCTTGATCCGAACTGGCGAGCGCCAAACCGGCATGGGTTTGCCACTCTTCGGCCCCCGCCACAAGAGTCCTTCAGCCTCCAAGCGTTGCAGCGTGGCCTCCAGATTGTCCTTCGGCGCAAGCGGTTTGATGACGGCGATGGGTTTTCCCCGCTCGGTCAAGACCACTTCTTTCCCGGCCTTTACCGCCTTGATCGCCTTCGAGAACTGCTGATTCGCCTCCCGCAGCCCCATCCTCATAAACATCTCCTTAAAGTAGTGATGTCACTACTTTATCATCGCGTCGCACGCCGATCAATCTTGCGCGAAAGTTGCCATTCTGTCCGAACAAAAAAGCTTCGGGTTTAAGATGAAAGCCAAACTTCTAGTAAAAGAAGAGGCGCAACCGCCCGGAGCCAGTCGGCTAAACCCCGGGAAAGATCACGCCGAGGGATGCTCGCCGCTTACCTGCCCGCCAGGCGTAAGCA
>JBFJTQ010000396.1:0-4151 GCA_041625275.1 Binatia bacterium
CCGGCTCAAGAGATCAATGAGAACTAGCACGACCACAGGGTGTGGGTGTAACATCGCTTCGAATTTCGCGTGCGGCATCACTGCTCAAGCCCTCGACATATGCGGCGGTCAGGCCATGTCACGCCTCGTGTCCTTACTCTCGTGCCATTGCCGGCTGGTAGAATTGCTTATCCGTCAATGACACTATGGCGCTCAGGGAACATCGTCCCCTCAATTCACTGCCGGACAATCAAGCAATGATCGGCAACCCTCAAACGATAACCGTACGTAATCCGGCGACGCTGGAAAAGATTGCTGAACTCCCTGTAGCCTCGGATGCCGCGGTATCCGAGGCCGTGCGCCGGGCCCGCGCAGCGCAAACCGTCTGGCAAGACACCAGTCTCGCCGAACGAGCGAAGCTCCTTTACCGTTTGCGCAATGTCCTGCTCGACGAGCAAGAGAGGCTCGCGGAAGTTATCACGTCAGAAACCGGGCGACCGAGAGCTGAGGCCTACGGCAATGAACTGTTTTACCTCTGCAACGCCATAGGCCACTGGGCCAAAAAGGGTAGCAGCTATCTCAAGCAGGAAAGCATCCGGCCCCATTTCCTGCTCCTCAAGGCAAAGAAGGTCCTCTCCATCCATGAACCCCGCGGAGTTATCGGCATCATTAGTCCGTGGAATTTTCCACTTATCTTGACTCTGGGGGAAGCTATTCCCGCCCTTCTGGCCGGGAATGCCGTGGTCATCAAACCCTCC
The DNA here is from genome assembly GCA_041625275.1 of Binatia bacterium. GTDB lineage: Bacteria > Desulfobacterota > Binatia > UBA9968 > UBA9968 > JBFJNS01. Next base: position 738 of record JBFJTQ010000396.1, read on the forward strand.
GAGCTAACGCCGCTTTCAGCCCTGTTCGGCGCTGAACTCCTGACGAAAGCGGGTTTTCCGGAAAATTTGTTTCAGGTATTAGTCGGACCGGGCGCAACCGGAGAGGCGCTCATTGATCATGTGGATATGATCGCCTTCACAGGGAGCGTGGAAACGGGCAGGCGCGTGATGCGGCGCGCCGCCGAGCGTTTGATTCCCGTAACGCTGGAACTGGGCGGAAAGGATCCTTTGATCGTTCTCCAAGACGCGAATCTGGAGCGGGCCGCAGGCGCCTGTGTCTGGGGTGCGCTCATGAACAGCGGCCAGACCTGCACCTCCGTCGAGCGAGTCTATGTAGAGGAGTCCGTCTACCTGGAATTTGTCGACAAAGTGCTGGCGAAGGTTCGCGCCGTGCGCCAGGGACCGAGTGAAGACGATGTGGACATCGGCAGCATGACCTCTGAAACGCAAATAAGAATCATTGAGGCGCAAATCACGGATGCTCTCGCCCGCGGCGCCAAGATTCTGACCGGAGGCCGCCGCAATCCTAAGTTTTCCGGCTTCTACTACGAACCCACCATACTCGTCGACGTGGATCACTCCATGAGCATCATGAAAGACGAGACCTTCGGTCCCATTATTCCCATCATGAAGGTGAGAAACGCCGTTGAGGCGCTGAGTCTCGCCAACGACTGCCGTTATGGACTAAGCGGCAGTATCTTCTCGAGCGACCCTTCAAATGCCCTGCGAGCGGCCGAGGAACTGCACTGCGGCTCCGTTTGCGTCAACGACAGTCTCGTCAATTTTGTCATTCCTGAGGCGCCCATGGGAGGGTTGAAGGACAGCGGCTTTGGCCACCGGCACGGAGCCGAGGGAATTCGCAAATACTGCCGGCAAAAAACTATTGTCATCGATAGGTTCGGTCTCAAGCAAGAATTTCAATGGTTTCCGGGGAGTGAGAGAAAAACCCGCCAGCTGCGCTTTGTGCTCGAACTCCTTTGTCGTCCCGGCTGGAAAAACAAGATCCGAGCCCTGGCGGGCCTCGTGAGGAGCTGACGTCCCTTGAACTCGATCGGAGATTCGACTAAGTAACACTGATATTGCTTACCGGAATTAAAGCAGAGGAGAATTTGTATGGCCAAAGATCTTCGTAGTTTCATCGCTCTGGAAGAAAAGAAGAGAGCGGGATCAATCATCCGCGAGAAGAATTTCGTCGACGCCAACCAGTATGAGACGGTTGCCTATCTAAAACACTTGGACGTACGCAATGAACCAAAGATGGTCTTGTTTGAGAATGTCCCGGCATTGAGTGGCCAACGGTCGGAATTTCCACTCTTCTACAACCCTTGGGTCACGCGCCAGTACGTCGGGGATTCGCTCGATATGGGCGAGATCAAGTCATACATGGACGTGAGCCTGGAGGTCGCCAAGCTCGAACAGCAGAAAGGCGAAGTCGAAGTCATCGCGTCGGAAAAAGCGCCTGTCAAAGAAATCGTGCTCACGGGAGATAAGGCCGATCTCACAAGGCTTCCCATGCCGATGCACCAGAAAGGCGATGCCGGGCCTTACCACACTATGGCATGCGCCATGAAGAGCGTTCATAGCGACTTCTACGACATAACGTTTACAAAGAATAAATACTACAATCCTCACCGCATGAGTTTTTCGGCTCACAAGCATCACCACCTGGAAGCCATGGCCTGCGAATATGAGGAAAAGAACCAGCGCGCACCGGTGATCGTCATTCTCGGACATCATCCGGCTTTCTACCTATCGACCTGCTGCATGACTCCCATGGGCAACGATGACTATCTGACGGCGTCGGCTTTTCTGCGCGAACCCCTGCGCTTGACGCCGTCGACGACGTGGGGCGAGAAGTTTCTTGTGCCCGCTGACGCGGAGGTCATCATCGAAGGAGAAATCCCGCCCAACGTGCGCGATACGCAGAATCCGTTCGGTGAAATTCTGGGATACGCCCAGCCGGAGATGAAGGTCCCCGTCATTGAAGTCACGGCTATTACCGCAAGAAAGAATGGCATCGTCCAGGATTTCTGGCCCGGCCATATGGATCATTGGAACCTTGGGAGCATCCCTAAGGAAGGGAGCGTCTACAACGTTATCAAGAAAAACATACCCGGGATCAAGGCGATTCACCTCTCCGCCTCGGGGTGCGGCCGATGCATTTGTTATATTTCGATTAAGAAAGAGTTCGAGAATGAGCCGAACAAGGCCGGGATGCAGGCTTTCGTTGAGATGCCGAATCTAAAACTCGCGGTCATCGTGGACGACGACATCGACGTCTTCAACGAGAGAGAAGTCATGTGGGCCGTGGCCACGAGGGTTCACTGGGATAAGGACATTGAGATCATTCGCGAGGTGCAGAGCTTCCGCGGCTGGTTGGGCGATACGGTCGCGATTATCGATGCTACCATCCCGCTCAAAGGCGGATGGCCCGTGCGCAATGAGGTCCATCCGGAGGCATTCGAGCGCGTGGCCAAATTTTTCAAGTAACGGGACACAGCGGTAACGCAGGTACGCTTCGATTCCCTTTGAAAGCCATATGCGCCCCTGGCCAAAGCAGGAAGGTTGGTTTTGAGGCAAAAGAATACGTAATTAGATTGGGGCTGCGAACAGCCATGGCTCACTCGTGATCATCGCCAATGAAGACGAAAGGAGAAATCGAAGCTGAGATCAGTCAAGCCATCGTGCAGTTTGAGCTCGACTACATGGGACGTGGTCCCAAAGAGGCGCGGACCCACATCATCGGCGACATGGTCCTAGTGCGGCTAAAAGGAGTCCTGACCCCCGCGGAGCAACAACTCACCAAAAGCAGTGACGGCGGAGAGCTGGTTAAGAAAATGCGCTCAACACTGATAGACAAGGCCAAGCCCCTGCTCTATCAGGTGGTCGGTGGCATCACCGGCGTTAACGTTGTCGATCTGCACACTGACATAAGCGTTGCTACGGGAGTACGGATCTTCGTCTTTAGTTTAGAGAAGGATCTGGACGCGTATTTTTCCGTCAAAAAAAGGAGTTGACTTCACAGAGGAAAATAATTATAAACACAGCGTCTGACGATATCCCGAAGGGTGAAGTTGTTGGGGTCACCAGTCGGGGAATAGGCCGACTTCTGAAGCGTAAGTTTCAGGTCGGCTTTTTGTTATCTGAAGTATAGCAGGGCAGGCAAATTGGACAGTACCCCCGTAGAGGGGGGACTTGCTGAACGGGCAGGCCAGCGTATCCGATAAGGATGGGCTGGCCTGTTTTGTTTTGGAAAGGAAACTTTGATGGAAAAGTGGACGCCAATATTTTGGATAATCGGCAGCGGATTGGGCTTCTTTCTACTGATGCTTCTCTTGGATCAGTTAAAGATAAAGAAAAAGAAATAGATCCGGATTTCCAATGGAGTTAAAGAACTCCGAAAAAAAAACCACC
>JBFJTQ010000397.1:0-4143 GCA_041625275.1 Binatia bacterium
TCCAGGCAAATGGTCCGATGATATGAATCACGATCGCTATTGGAGTGCGAGGGTCGATTTCCCCACGCGCAGCAGTTTTATGGGTGTTGGCGCTTCATATTCCTGGGGAGAGTTGGGCGGAGGCGAGTATGGGTACCTTGCTCCCTACTGGTGGATTAGGCCGACCAAAAATACGGTCCTGAATTTTTCCACCGAGCGACTCCACAGTTTTGGCACATTTCGCCAGACGATCGTGTCCGGTGCTTGGAATATCACCTCTCAGGATACCGTCGCATTTCGCTACATTAATAGCGACGACGACGACTTCGTCCGCTTCGCATATAGCCGTCAGGTCCGCAAGGGGATCAACCTCTTTGCCGTCTACGACAAAGAGCCCACAACACCCGCACAATTCTCCGTAAAGCTCGTCTTTGCGCTGCCTTTCTCATTTAGGAATCTCACGGGCGTTTCCGGCATGTCTTCGATGGAGGCTTTTTTTGACCGCGTGGTAAGCAGCGTCAGTGACGCCCTTGGCTTTCCCGGGACTACCAGTCCCACTGGATCGACAGGACAAGCCAGGCCGCCGGTCCTATATCCGGATGCGCCCAGGCCAAATCCGACCGAACCGCCAGGCATACCTGCCAATCCTTGAGTCAACATCAACTGCAGGACCGCTTACGTTACGCGCAACAAATCGCATCAAAGTCGACCAAGCTTTCCCACGAGCAAACAATGGGTAAGTTCAGGTCCTGCAAGCGGGCTCGGCATAAGTTCACTCTTGCCCTCCAACCACCGCTCACCACCACGATTTCGTAGCAAGCTTGTTCCAGATCAAGTTTGGAAGTCTTAGCAGCCTCTCAATGAGACCTCCCCGATACTGTTCCCGGCGCAAGGGTGTGCTACGATACCCTCAACTTTCTTGTCGAGGTACGTATGAGTGACCACGCCAACCCCCAACTAAAGGCTTCACAAGACAGCAACACGTCTCGTCGTGTACTCATCGTCGGCGGCGTGGCAGGGGGCGCGTCATGTGCGGCGCGTCTCAGGCGCCTTGACGAGTCCGCCGAAATCGTCATGTTTGACCGCGGTTCGTTCGTTTCATTCGCTAACTGCGGGCTCCCCTATTACGTGGGCAACGTCATATCCGACGAGCGCAGACTGCTTGTGGCGTCGCGAGAAATGTTCCGCGAGCGCTTCAATATAGAGGTCTTTACGGACACCGAAGTCATCCGTATCGACCGCAGCGCACGTACAATCACCGCGCGTGACGCGAACAGCGGCAGCCTGCGCACGGAGCGTTACGACGTCCTGGTGTTGTCCCCGGGGGCCGCGCCGATTCGCCCGCCGGTGCCTGGAGTCGACCTGCCCGGCGTTTTTGCAGTGCGCAGCATTCCCGACTCGCGCCGCATCCGCTCGTGGATCACAGAGCGTAACGCCAAGAGCGCCGTCGTGGTCGGTGGTGGCTTCATCGGCCTGGAGATGGTTGAAAACCTGATCCACCGCGAACTTTCCGTCACCATTCTCGAGAAACTGCCGCAAGTCATGCCTCCGCTCGATCCCGAAATGGCGGTCCCCCTCATGGAGCACCTTGCCGCACGGGGCGTGGCGCTTCATTTAAGCGACGGGTTGGCGCACATCGAGGAGCGCGACGGTGGCGGCCTCGTGGTCGTCGCAGAGAGCGGGACACGATTGCCCGCCGACCTCGTAATCCTGGCTATCGGGGTACGGCCCGAGACAACGCTCGCTAGGGACGCTGGCCTGCCAATCGGTCCGCGCGGCGGCATCGTGATCGATGCGCAAATGCGCACTAGCGATCGTCACATTTGGGCCGTGGGCGACGTCGTCGAGGTCCACGACGTGCTCACGGGCCAGGAAACGGTGCTGCCGTTGGCAGGACCCGCAAACCGTCAAGGGCGAGTCGCCGCCGAGTCCATCGCTGGGCGGGCAACGCATTTTCGCGGCGTCCAGGCCACCGCGGTTGTGGGCGTGCTGGGCCTGGTCGTGGCCTCGACCGGGGCGAGCGAGAAGGGACTACGGCGCGCCGGGGTCAGCAACTTTCAGAAGGTTTACCTTCACCCGGGCCATCATGCCGGCTACTATCCCGGAGCGCACCCGATTCACTTGAAACTCCTGTTCTCCGCGCCCGACGGGCGCATCCTCGGCGCGCAAGCGGTCGGACTCGAAGGCGTGGAGAAGCGCATCGATGTCATCGCCACCGCGATTCAGTTCAATGGCACGGTACACGATCTCGCGGAAGCGGAACTGTGCTATGCGCCGCAGTTTGGCGCCGCGAAAGATCCAGTGAACCTGGCGGGAATGCTTGCGGCAAATGTATTGAACGGCGATATGCCCTTGGCTGACTGGGCAGCGCTTGACCGTTCGGAGGCACTGTTGCTCGACGTCCGCGAAGCCGCCGAATTTGCAGGCGGGCACGTACCGAATGCAATCAACCTGCCCCTGTCACAGCTGCGCTCCCGTTACCTCGAACTGCCAGAAAATCGCGACATCTGGCTCTGCTGCGCCGTCGGACAGCGCGCATACTATGCTACGCGTTTTCTCAGGCAGCACGGATATCGCGTACGGAACTTGTCCGGAGGCTATACGACTTACCAGGCGCTCAAGGGAGCCGGCCTGGCGCTTTGATGGGGCCAGCAAACAGAAGAAATCAAATCTGGGAGCATGCGTAAACTGCGGCCGGTCATCTGGCGCCGCTCAGCATTCTATATCGAGAGACCCGAATAATGATTCCTGGCTCAAGGTTAATAACTTACCCGAACTCGATCCCGGACATACTTTACCCCGGAAACGCTGCGCGCGGCCTGGACCGCGGCCATTTTCTGCCGTTCAGTTGCGACTCGGCCGTCGAGATAAACCGTGCCGTCGATAAATGAGACCACGACACCGCTAATCGCCCGGTTGCTGATAGCATTGTAGAGTTTCATCTCGATCGCATCTCTTTCGCCAGGCGAAAACCGGCGGCCCGCGTAGCTCGGCGACACCTTTTCGGACACGTTCGATGAATTACCGCTCTGGGTTGGTTTCTCAACAATCGACGCCGTTCCGCTCGCTTCGGCTCGCTTCATCTTTCTCGGCGCGGTGGTACCGTCAAGAGTCTCCGCTTTATCCGATTCGCGGGCTAACGCACCGTCGACTCGTGCCGGCAAGCCGCTGCCGAGCGCTTTCGTGCGTGCCTGGGCCATTGGACCGGGTTCTCCGACACGGTCAGATTGTCCAAGGCGTTCTTTGCCGGTTTCTATCAGCGTGTCGAGGACAACGGCCAAGTCCGATAGGTAATTCTTCGATTGGTCGGAATAGATCGCGCCCCGTCCCGCCATGAGCACCAAGAGCACCGACAGTGTTCCGACTCCGACTTTAGCGGCACGGCTCAGAAATGATCCAAGGGCGTGTTTTCCGGCATTTCTCTGGTCCCCGACAGCAGCGAGCTTTTCCTCCTCTAGCTCATCTACCTCCGAGTTGAATTCCCATTGCGATATATCCGGGTCCGGCAGTGCAACCCGAGTTAAGTCCTCCCGCTCCCAGGGAACATTGAACTGGTCCGGCGGACACTCGTTTGCTATTTCTGTCTTATCCGCGAGATCCAGGTCCCGGGCAACCTCCTGAATAACGTCCGCCGTAATGACCTCCTTCGCGGCGGCATGGGCAGTGAACAGCGCTCTATCGCAGATGAGATTGATGACCCGCGGTATTCCTTGGGAATATGCGGCAATTCGCTCAATGGCATCCCCGTCAAACAACCCGTTGCCCTCGTAGCCCGCCTTCCGCAGCCTATGATCGATATAGAGACCAACGTCATTTCCCTTAAGCGGCGCAAGCTGACACTGGATCGCCACCCGCCGCTTGAGCTCTTGAAGCTTCTGTTCGTTTAACTTCGCTTCGAGGCCCGGTTGGCCGGCTAACACGATAGGCAGCAACTTCTGCCCATCGTTTTCCAAATCGGAGAGAACGCTAATGCCTTCGAATAATTCCGCGCTCAGATTCTGGGCTTCATCGATGAGCAGGCAGGTGGTTCGGCCATGCTCAAATTGCAGATTCAAATGACCGGTTAGTTCCGCGACCATTGCGTTCCTGTCTTCTTCATGGCTGGTTAACCCCAGATCATGCAAAATGATGCGCAGGAGCTCGGAAAAATTGAGATAAGGACAA
>JBFJTQ010000398.1:0-4140 GCA_041625275.1 Binatia bacterium
ACGGCGCCCACGGCCAACGCGCGCCGCCTGTTGGGTATGTCCAAGGTCTATTCACTATGGGTCGGCAAAATGCTCAAGTCGCGCGAGGAGGCGCGAAGCCTGCGCGAAATGCTCTCCTTTAGCAAAAAGAAGGAAGAGGATCCACTGATGACGTACCTGTTGCAGTTCCGCGACCGCATGGGGCAGGCGCAAAGACTCCTTACCGACGTCGAAAAGACCGCCTTTTTCTTCGTCACCTTGGCGGAGGCGTTACCCATTGCGGTCATTTCACGTTTCATCGGGTGGTTTCAGGATTTCGGTATTCCCGTTGGCGGTGTCATCGTGAACATGCTGCTGGATAAGGAAGCATTGGGGAAGGATTCGCCGGAATTTGTCCTTAACCGCGTGCGCATGCAGGAAGATTATTTAGAGACCATTTGGGAAAAATTCGACGGGTCTGTCCGTGCATTGGTCCCGCTGTTCGATCAGGAGGTTCGCGGCATTGCCATGCTTCGGGAAGCGGGCAAGCGGTTGATGGCTTGATGCCCCCTGAACCGAACAGGGGCGTACCCCGCCTCGTCTCATCGTTCGGTGTCATCCTTAGAAATTGCCATGATCTTGACTTCCAGCGTCTGCAACGGTTAGGAGAAACAAACAAGCCACAACACGATTGTGCAAGGCTTAGATAGGATTGTCTCATGAACGGAGCTCTTAACGGGATCAAAATAATTGAAATCGCCAGTTACGTCACCGGCCCGTTCGCCTCTCAGATGCTGGCGGACATGGGCGCAGACGTGATCAAAATCGAGGAGCCGGAACGCGGCGACCCGTTTCGCGGCTGGGGGGAGCGCAATTACTCGGCGACGTTTTGCAGTCTCAATCGAAACAAGAGGAGCCTGACGCTCGATCTGCGACAGGATGAAGCGCGGGAAATCGTCCTCAAGCTCGCCGCGACTTCGCACGTGATGATCGAAAACTTCAGGCCTGGCGTCATGGAAAGGAGGCGGCTTGGGTACGATGAGATCCGCGCGGTCAATGCCAAGATCGTCTATTGTTCCATTACGGGTTTCGGGTCAAAAGGGCCGTACCGCGACATGCCAGGTTACGATACCATCGGACAGGCGCGGAGCGGGCTTCTCAGTCTGTTGACGGATCCCGACGAGCCTCAAGGCATGGGTATTTCATTTTCCGACCATCTGACGGGGATGTATGCCTGTTACGGCATTCTGGCGGCCCTGATGCATCGGATGCTGACCGGAGAAGGGCAGAAGGTCGAGACCTCACTGCTGCGCGCTTCCGTTTCGTTCGTTGCCGAAAATGCGGCGCGCTACTTCGAAACCAACCATGTGCCCAGGCGCAAGCACCGGACGACGACGGCCGGCGTGTTTGCCTTTGTCGATAAGGAGGGCCTGCCGTTTATCTTGCACCTGTCCTCTCCTGACAAGTTTTGGAACGCGCTTTTCAAGGTCATCGGCAAACCGGAATGGATCGACGATGGACGTTTCAACAATCGTAAGGGACGGATCGCGAACTACGATATCTTGTCGGACGGGATGCAAGAGGTTTTTAAACGGGGCCGCCGGGAAAACTGGCTCAAACAGTTGATCGAAAACGATGTGCCTGCGGCACCGCTCAATACTCTGGACGAGGTCTTTGAAGATCCACAGGTGCGGGAATACGGCTTCCCCATCGATGTGGAACATCCCAAAATGGGCAAGGTGAGAATGGTCGGCAATGCGGTCGACATGAGCCAGACACCCCCGACCATCGATCGGCCGCCGCCGGTCCTGGGCGAACATACCGATGAGATTTTGAGCTCACTGGGATATAATGAACAAATGTTAGCAACGCTTAGAAAAAAGGGAATCATATAATTTTGCAGCTGTTCACTGCTCGCGTCGCCTTGTGAACATGCAGCGGGGGAAAACTAGCCGATGCGTCATTCCAGTCTGGTTCCACTATCCCACGATCATCATCATGGTTTGGCTTTAGCTCTGAGGTGCCGCAAGCAGTCCTTAGGCCAAATCAAGCCGTTGGGCGCGGAGGGGTTGCGCGAGAGGTCGGTTGAGGTGGCTGAGTTCTTTGCGAAAGAATTGGTGCCGCATTTTCGCGCCGAAGAGGAGGTTCTTTTTCCTTTGATGAAGTCGGCTGTTCCTGACAGCACGCGGATTGTCGAACAACTGCTGCAAGAGCACGAACAGATCCAGGCAATGGTGGAAAATCTAAAAGGCGGTCATGGTCTATCCAAGATTTTATTCGATTTGGGCGACCTCTTGGAACGGCATATCCGCTGCGAAGAGCGCCAGCTCTTTCCGCTTTATGAAAAGCGTGTCGCGCCTCAAGACGCCGACCTCGCCGGCGAGAGGATTCGTAGCTTGCTGGGCCGGTAGCTTTCGTGTTTTCGCAGGCCGGGGGACAGAAGGGGGTCGGGAGTCCTGGGCCAAGACTCCCGACCCCCTCGGCCCTTTATTTTTCCGGCTCCATGACTTTGAGCAAGACGTGACGTCGATTCTTGGTGTGGGGCCGAACCTGGCTCGGCCAGCGTCCCTCTTCGACGGCCTTATCCCAAGCTGCGCTGGTTAACACTTCCGGGCTCTCGAGCTCGTAAATGGCCGTAAAGACCGGCTCGTTGGGAATTTCGATCGTCTTGCGTTCGCCGCCGATGTTCATGGTCAGGGTTTGTCTCTTGTACCGGGTGACGGACACGACACCGGGGACCTTGCTCAAATTCGGCACATGTTCTTTGTCGTAAACCTCATTGAAAACGGCTTCGTGCTCGGGGTCCACATCCATACTGGCGATCATGATGTATTTGGCTCTTGGCGACATGGTGATCTTCTCCTTAGTTAGTTTCTGGCGACGATTTGCGCCTGAAAGGCTTCTGGCTCATGTACCCAAGAATTTGGCGATATCCGGCGCGGGCGACTTGATTTCAACCACAATAGACTCGTCGATGCCTTCGACGCCATGCGGGACCCCTTGCGGGTGGCGGCAGACATCACCGGGTCCCAGAATATACTCCTCCTTCCCCACAGTCATTTTGACTTTACCTTTGACCACGTAGGCAAGAGACTCATGGTCGTGAACGTGCAACGGCGCGCCCACGCCCGGTGTGTAATGGATCTCCAACAGCGTCATCTCATCGCCTTTGATGAGCGGTTTCACGAGCAGGTCGCCGCCGTACATCGGCTTACCCTCGATGACTTTGACAACCAGGCCTTTGACATCCGTGTTCCTCGATAAAATCATACTTCGCTCCTTCCCGATTCTGTCCGCAAGGGCTTGCGGTCTTTTACGCTAACTATCAGTAAAAAGAAGCGGAGTCTATCGATGGGTCCGAACCGCTTTGATGATCAGGGAATTCGTTGGATCGGTGTGATTAACGGCCGGTCGAGGCGGCAAAAGCCCATCAACCCCGTTCCTTACAAAACGCCCGCCCTGAGATTTGTCTCGCAGCGTACTTGGGAAAAAGTTCGGAGAAATGCTAGGGTCGGGGAGGCAAAATGCCGAGGGCGGGCGTTTTGCGGGATTGATGGCGCAGATTCTGTGAGGGAGAGGCTGTAAAAAAATTTTCGATCGCTAACGACTGCCGGAAAATCTCCCCTGTCGCCTCTTTTCCAAAGAGGGAAACCTGAAGTAGAAAGTGAGGGATTCTCAAATACTTACAGAGCGAAATTCTACTTTCCTTTTTGGATCATTCCCCCTTTGAAAAAGGGGGACAAGAGGGGGATTTGACTTTTTTCACGGCCTCTCAATTATATTCGTGTCAATCGAGGTGTGGTCTGGATGCGGGCTCGCTCGCAAACCGATATTGAGCCAAGAAAACCATTGGCGCAGTCCTTGACTAATTCAATTTCGCAGGCATGATCCAGTACAATGTGCTCGGTGAGGACCAGAACTAAACAACACGTCAGGAGAAAGACGACATGGAACGAGAAGCAACGAAGGGCAATCCAACAGGAAGCGAGCCTGGCAGGATGGCAGGCGTAAGTGTGGAGCATTCGCAAAGCTGGGATCTTTCGGCCGATGTGGTGGTGGTGGGATCGGGCGCCGCGGGATTGCCCGCCGCCATTGCGGCAGTTGACGGCGGAGGGTCTGTGATTGTCGTTGAGACCAACTACGATATCGGCGGACATGCGATCGTAAGCGGCGGCAACACCC